>SIBB01000037.1 GCA_009695395.1 Pedosphaera sp.
CCAGCACTGGAACTCCTCGTGCGGTGGAGCCGCGCGAAGCTGCCGCGCGGTGGATTCACCCGCGAACTACCGCAGGCCGACCGCACTCTCAGCCCCTCCGACTTTGGGTTTCACAACGCAGTGCGGAAGCCGGAAGGCGGCATCGTTTGGCTCGACTTCGAGTATTTCGGCTGGGACGATCCCGCGAAGATGATCGTGGATTTTCTGCTGCATCCGGCGAAGCCCGCGCCCGCCGCGCTCAAGCGCCGATTCGCCACGGGAATCCTCGACCGCTTCGCAGATCAGCCGAGACTTCGCCGACGCGTCGAGGCGGTGTTCCCACTATTCGGCCTCAAGTGGTGCTTGATCCTGCTGAACGAGTTCCTCCCCACCGATCTCCAGCGCCGGCAGTTCGCACGCGCCGCTCTCGACCGCGACATCGTGCAACGCCGCCAGCTGGGCAAGTCGCTCGCGATGCTGCGCCGCATCCAACAGCAGTATGACTGCAACCCTTTCCTTACCTAAACCGCCGCCGGTCAACACCGTGAAGCTGGACGAGCGCTCGCTCGCGTTGCGCCGCCAGATCGTCCGGACCATCGAGCGCGGCGGGCGCGGCCACGTCGGCTCAGCGTTCTGCCTCGTTGAGATGCTGCGCGTGCTCTACGACGATGTGCTGCGCTACGACGCGACGAATCCGCGCTGGCCGGAGCGGGATCGTTTTGTTCTCAGCAAGGGCCACGGCTGCCTCGCGCTCTACGTGCTCCTCGCAGAGAAGGGCTTCTTCCCGGAGGCCGAACTGTGGCGGTTCTGCAAGCCCGATGGAATGCTCGGCGGGCATCCCGAGTTCGGAAAAATTCCCGGAGTCGAGGCGAGCACGGGCAGCCTAGGACACGGGTTGTCCTTCGCCGTGGGCTTCGCATTGAACGCAAGGATCGACAAGGCGGCGCATCGGGTCTTCGCCATTTGCAGCGACGGCGAATCCAACGAAGGCTCGGTGTGGGAGGCGGCGTTGAGCGCGGCGAAGCATCGTTTGTCGAACCTCACGGTGCTCGTGGACTACAACAAGCAGCAGAGCTACAGCACCACTTACGAAGTGCTGGACCTCGACCCCTTCGCTGACAAGTGGCGCGCGTTCGGCTGGGCCGTCGAAGAAGTGGACGGCCACGATGTCGCCGCGCTGCGCGCTGCGCTGGCTCGCGCCCCCTTCCACGGAGACAAGCCCACCGTCATCATCTGCCACACGATCAAGGGCAAGGGCGTGCCGTTCGTGGAGAACAATTTGAACTGGCATCACAAGAACAAGGTGACTGAGGACGAGGTTAAGTCCCTGCTCACCGCGCTGGAGGGCGACCGCTAATGCGCAAGACGAGTCTCGACGCGGTGTATGAGTTGGCCAAGCGCGACAGACGCGTGGTGTTCATCGGCTCCGACCTGGGTATCGGCACCCTGAAGCAATTCAAGGCCGAGATGCCGGAGCGGTTCTTCATGGAAGGCGTGAGCGAGGCTCACCTCGTCACGATGGCTGCGGGCCTGGCGCTGGAGGGCAAGGTTGTTTACATCAACACCATCGCCACGTTCCTCACGCGCCGCTGCTACGAGCAAGTCTGTCTGGATCTCAGCCTGCACCACACGAACGTCCGGCTCATCGGCAGCGGAGGCGGCGTGGTGTATGCCCCGCTCGGCCCGACGCATCAGGCCATCGAGGACATCGCGATCTTCCGCACCCTGCCGCGCATGACCATCGTCGCACCGTGCGATGCGGAGGAAATGAAACGCCTCATGCCGCAGACGCTCGACTGGGACGGCCCCATGTATATCCGGCTCGGCAAAGGCGGGGACGCCGTCGTGTCGCGGCCAGAGCTGGGTTTCCAGATTGGCAAGGCCCTGCTGGTCCGCGAAGGATCGGATGCGCTCATTGTCACGACGGGCATCACGCTTCAGCCCGCGTTGGCGGCGGCGGCGCAGCTTGAGCAGAGCGGCATCAGTGCGGGCGTGCTACACATGCACACGGTCAAGCCGTTCAACACCGAGGCACTGCTCGCACAGGCAGCGCGCGTGCCGGCAATTCTTTCCATCGAAGAACACACCATCATCGGCGGCCTTGGCAGCGCGGTGGCGGAGACGCTGGCGGAGGCGAATTTTAGCACGCCAAAGCGGTTCAAGCGCATCGGGATTCCTGATGTGTTCCCGGACAAGTATGGCTCGCAGGCGACCCTGCTCGCACGATATGGCATCACGGCGGAGGGAGCGGTGGCGGAGGTTCGAAAGCTGCTGGGCCGCTAGTCGCACACCGAACGCAGCTTGCGCCCTGTTCACTTCACCGGAATGACTTCAGACGTTGACGTCTGCATCGCCGCGTGTTTGCGGTGGAAGACTTGCGCGATGTCATCGAGGTAGGAATAGACCACCGGCGTGACGAGCAGGGTGAGCAGGAGGCAGAGGGTTTGACCACCGATGACGACGACGGCGACGGCGCGGCGTTCCTCCGCGCCCGGGCCGGTGCCCAGCGCGAGAGGAATCATCCCGGCGACGAGCGTGAGCGTGGTCATCAGGATGGGACGGAGGCGGTCGCGATTGCCGTCCATGATGGCTTGCAGGCGCTCAAACCCGGCACGGCGCAGGGTGTTTATGTGGTCAATCTGGAGGATGGCGTTCTTCTTCACGACGCCGAAGAGCACCAGCAGGCCGAGCGCGGAGTAGAGGTTCAGTGTGTTGTTTGTCACCCAAAGCGAGAAGAGCGCGAAGGGCAGTGAGAGCGGTAGCGAGAGCAGGATGGTGAAGGGGTGGACGAGGCTCTCGTATTGCGAGGCGAGGATCATATACATGAAGATGACAGAGAGGAGGAATGCCCAGAGGAACTCGGAGAACGTGCGCTCCAGCTCACGGCCACGACCGGAAATCTTCGTGCTGTAGGTGGCGGGCAAGTTCAGCTCCTTGAACGCGGTTTCCAATGTCTGCAAGCGGTCCTTCATCGCGTAGCCGGTAGGAACAAGCACGCCGCCTTCCTCGCGCATGGTCAGGATCGAGCCGCGGATGCTGACCTGCCGCTGGCGGTCGAGGCGATCAATACGTGACGCAGTCTGGCCCTCGACGATGTCCACGACGTTGTCGAGGCGCACGAGACCGCCGCCTCGGCGCGGGACGTAGAGGCGCGTGATGGCCTCGCGGTCGTTGCGCTTGCCCTCGGCGAGGCGGAGTTGCACGTCGTAGTCGTCGCCCACGCTGGCATCGCGGAAGCGCGAGACGCGGTCGTCGCCGCCGACCATGATGCGGAGGGCGATGGCGATGTCCTCGACGGAGACGCCCAGGGCGGCGGCGCGCTCGCGGTTGACGTGGACGCGATACTCGGGCTTGTCGAGCTTGAGCGTGGTGTCGGCGTCTGCGAGACCAAGCTCGGTGGAGCGGGCGCGGAGGTCCTCGGCGATTTTCGAAAGTGATTCCAGGTCGGGACCGAGGATGGAGAAATCAATCTCGTAGTTTGGACCTCCGAGGTTAATGGAGCCGCCGGAGGGTCGAGCCGAGACGCGGACGCCGGGAATTTTCCGTAGTCGTGTGCGCACCTCCTGCAGCACATCGCGCTGGGAGTAGTTGCCCTTGAAGGCGTCCATTGGCGTGCGGGACACGAGACGTGACCACATGAAGACGCGCTCGTTGTGCGGCGCGAGGCGGACGAAGAAGCGCGCGGTGTTCGCGCCGCCGATGCGGCTGGAGCCTATGCCGCATTGGACGAGACGGAGTTGGGGCATCGCGCGCAGCTCGCGCTCGGCCATGAGGGCGACTTCGTCCATCTGCGTGAGGCTGGTGCCCTCCTTCGCGGTGAGGCCAATCTCGAACTCGCCCTCGTCGGTGTTGCCAGGCGTGAACTCCTGCCGCAGCGCCTGATAGAGGGGCACTGAGGTGGCCATGACGAGAATGGCCAGCACGAGCACTGCGAGCCGCCATCTCATACAGAAGCCGAGGACCGCCATGTAGAGGCGCTCGATCCAGCCGTAGAACCCGCCGCGCGATTTCGGCCCGTCGTGCGCGATCTGGCTGACTTCGCCGAGGTTGAACAACCGTGCGCTCATCAGCGGCGTGAGCGTGAAGGACACGAGCAAACTCACCATCACCGCCACGCCCGCCGTGATTCCGAACTGGTAGAGGAACCGTCCGGCGATGCTCGACATGAACGACACCGGCACAAAGATAACGACGAGGCTCAAGGTCGTGGCGAGGACGGCGGTGCCGATTTCCTTCGTCGCCTCCCGTGCGGCGTCGAAGGGGTGCATCTTCTTCTCTTCGATGAAGCGGAAGATGTTTTCCACAACGACAATGGCGTCATCAATGACGATGCCGACCATGAGCACAAGCGCGAGCATGGTGACGCTGTTGAGCGTAAAGTGCAGTGCCCACATCACGCCGAAAGTGGAGATAACCGAGCAGGGAATTGCCACGGCGGCGATGAACGTCGCGCGCCAGCTCCGCATGAAAGCAAAGACGACTAGGCTGGCCAGCACGCTGCCAAGAAGGAGGTGGACGTTGATTTCGTGGAGTGCCTCATAGATGTAGCGGGACTGGTCCTCGATGACCTCGAACTTGATGTCGGCCGGGAGCTGCGCCTGGATGTCGGGCAGTTTCTTCTTCACCGCCTCGATGACCTCGACGGTGTTGGCGTCGGCCTGCCGCTTGACCACGAGCGTGACGGACGGGCGGCCGTTGAGACGCGAAACGGTGCGCTGCTCTTTGGTGCCGTCCTCAGCCCAGCCGATGTCGCGGACGCGCACGGGGGAGTTGCTGACGGTGGTGATGACGAGGTCGTTAAACGCCCCCGCGCTGGTGAGGCGGCCCACGGTGCGGAGCGTGTGCTCGCGGACGTTGGAGATGACGTTGCCGCCAGGGATGTTCGCATTCTGGCGCGCAATGGCGTCGCGGACCTGAGTGATGGGAATCTGATAGGCCGCGAGGCGGTCTGGGTCCACCCAGATGCTGATGGCGCGCTGGAGGCCGCCGTTGATTTCCACCTCGCCGACACCCAGTGCGCGTTCGAGCTGGACCTTGACGATTTTGTCCGCCAGTTCAGTCAGCTCGCGCTGTGAGCGGTCCCCAGAGAGCGAGACGGTGATGACACCGTTGCGCTCTGTGTCGAACTTCGTGACCTGCGGCGGATCAGCGTCGCGCGGCAGCTCGTTGCCCATGGTGGCGACGCGGTTGCGCACATCTTCGAGGGCGTCACTGACTTTGCGGCTGAGGTCGAACTGGATGATGACGAAGGAACTGCCGACGCCGGAAATGGAGCGCAACTCGGTGATACCCTCGACGGTGTTGACCTGCTCCTCGATGGGCTGGGAGATGAGGGACTCAACCTCCACAGGCGATGCGCCGGGCAGCCGCGTGCTGACATAAATCTGCGGGATGTCCACCGGCGGCGAGCGGTCCACGCCGAGCTTGAGGTAGCCCGCCGCGCCGACGACGACCAGCGCCAGCACAATCATCGTGCCGAAGACCGGCCGACGGATGGAGATTTCAGCGAGCTTCTGCACGGCGCTTCACGTCTTCTTCCCAGACTTTGGAGCGACGGTAACTGGTGCATTATTCGCCGGCGGTTGGCCTGACGCGTCCACCGTGACTGGCTGCCCATTCTGCAAACTTCCGGGGTTCAAGACCACCACATCGCCGGGCTTGAGCCCACCGAGCACTTCGATGAAATCCCCCGCGCGCCGGCCGACGGCGATGTTCTTCTCCGCCGCCTTGCCGTCCTTCACGAGGAAGATTTTTTCCATGCCGGCGAAAGTGATGAGCGCGTCCTTGTGGACGCTCGTAGTCGGCTCCAACTCGGCGAGCACGATGTCCGCGCGGGCAAAGGTGCCGGGCCGCAGCAGGCCGGTGGGGTTCGGGATGTCCGCCTCCACGATGAGCATGCGGCTCACGTCCGTGATGGCGGGGCTGAGGCGCGAGATGGTGCCGGCGTATTTATTCGTGTCTCCCTCGATGGTGAGGCGGATTTTCTGACCGGGACGCACGCCGGTTGCGTTGCGCTCGGGGACTTCGACGCGCAGCCGCAGCGGGTCCACCTTCACGAGCGTGACCACGGGCGCGGCGGTGTTGAGGAATTCGCCGGGGCTGGCCTTGCGCTCCTGCACGATGCCGTCGAAGGGCGCGACAATCTTCGTGTCTGCGAGCTGTTGCCGAGCAATCTCCACATCCACGCGACGATGCTGGAGCACGCCCTGCCGTTGGCGAATGTCTTCGAGCGCCTCGAGATGGCGGCTGAAGGCAATCTCGGAGTTCGCCTCCACGATTTCCAAGTCCGCCTGCGAGCTGATGCCGCGCTTGGCCAGTTCACGCGTGCGGTCGCGCTGCTTCTGCGATTCGAGCAACGACGCCTTCGCCTGGCGCACGGTGCTGGTTTCCTCCGCCTTCACCGCGTCGTCGGCACCGACCAGCAGAAGCCCGAGCCGCGCGCGGGCCTGCGCAAGCAGCGCCTCGGCAGACCGGAGCTTCAACTCGTAATCCACCGACTCGATTTGAGCGACGAGCTCGCCGCGCTTCACGCGCGTGCCGAGGTCCACGCTGAGGCTCTGGAGCCGACCGCTGACTTTCACGCTCAAGGTTGCCTGATCTATCGCCGCGAGAGCGCCGATGACGGACACGGCGCGCTCCATCGGGCGCGACTCCGCCGGGGCTGCCTGCACGGTGCGCGACGGCAGGGCGGGCGCGGCCTTGCCGTCCTTCTTGCCGCCCTTGGATGCTTCGGGCGGATTGCAGCCGGCGAGCAGCGCGGCGGCCAGCAGTGGGATGAATTTTTGCTTGGTCACGAGAGCGCAGGACAATAACGCGGCGTCAAAGTGCAGGGCAACGGATTTTGCCTTCGCCCCTTTCAGCAGAGGTTGGAGAGGTTCCCAGCACCAGCTTCAAGTCTGGCCGCCAGCCGACAAAGTCATGCAGTCGTTGCGTGCGGCCTTCAATGGTTGAAAACAAACTCAACAGCGTTCAACAGGCTCCAGGCGTAATCCTCGACGCCCTGCTGGCGGTCGGGGCTGGCCCCGAGGTGCTTCGCCACCAGTTGACGCTCGGTGGCCGTCGGCATGCGGCTGAAGAAAGTCAGGTAAAGCTCGTCGGCTAATTTCGCGTTGTCCGGGTGCGACGCGACGAGCCGCGCGAGTTGGCCGTTGGCGTGCGACAGCTTGGACTGGAGGTTCGGCGAGTTCAGCAGGTGCAGCACCTGTGCGATGCTGGCCTCGCTGTTGCGCTCACACTCGCACGCTGTCACGCGCACGGGCCGGCCGAAGAGTTTCAGGAAGTAGTGCTGCGTCTGGCTGTCCCAGAGCTGGATGGCGCGCGTGCCGCTGGGCACGCCGTCGAACTTCTCCGGCACGCCCGTCACTTGGCAAACGGCGTCGAAGAGAACCTCGGCGGGCAGGCGCTTGAAGAGGGCGCGGGAGTAATTCTGCTCGTCCTGCGCGTTGGTGTCGTTGGGCGTCGCGGAGAGTTGATAGGTGCGCGACGCCGCGAGCGTGCGGATGAATTGCTTGAGGTCAAAGCGCGAGTCCGTGACCACACGCGCAAGGGCGTCGAGCAACGCGGGGTTGCCCGGCGGGTTCGTTGCACGCACGTCGTCCACTGGCTCGATGACGCCGCGCCCGAGGAAGTGTGCGGCCAGGCGGTTGGCGAGGTTGCGCGCGAACCACGGGTTCTCCGGCGCGGTAAACCACTCGGCCAGCGCGCGGCGGCGGTCGCCGGTGTCCTTGGACGGCTCGGCGTCGAGCGCGTGCGGCGGGACGTTCTCGCCAGTGCGCGGATGCTTGGTCGCGGGATTTCCCTCGGCCAGCAACGTCTCACCCAGCGCGCCCTTGCGGATGCTCACCTGTGCGAACAAGCCCGACATGCCGTAGTAATCCGTCTGGCTCCAGCGGTCGAAGGGATGGTGATGGCACTCGGCGCACGCGAGTCGGATACCGAGGAAGACCTGCGAGACCGCGTTCGCCATGTCGCCGGGCCGCGTGACGACCTTGTAGAAATGACCGGCGGGCGCGTCGTCCAGCGGCCCCTCGGCGGTGAGCAGCGCGCGGGCGAACTGGTCGAGCGGACGGTTTGCGGCGAACTGGTCGCGAATCCACCGATAGTAGGCGTAAGCGTCGCGCTGGCCGAGCTTCTGCCGGTCCACGCGCAGCAGGTCGGCCCACTTCAGCGCCCAGAAGTCGGCGAACTCGGGCCGCTTCAGCAGCGACTCCACGAGCTGCGCGCGCTTGTCGGATGCTTTGTCCGCGAGGAATCGCCGCGCCTCGTCAGCCGTCGGCAAGGTGCCGATGATGTCGAGGGAAGCGCGGCGCAGGAATGTCGCGTCGTCGCACACGTCGCTCGGGCGCAAGTTGAGTTTCTTCAAGTGCGCGTTGACGTGCTTGTCGATGAAGTTGAATTCCGCGAAGCCCGCGTCGCCCACCGGCTTGCCCGGCCGCGGCACGATGGCCATGAACGAAGTCACCTCGCCGAGATAGCGCGCCATCACCGAAGTCTGCCCCGGCAGCGAGCCGATGCTCACCGCGCCGTGCTCGTCCACCTTCGCGAGAGAGTCGTTGTTCGACTGGAAGACGCAGAAGCGCGTCACGTCCGCCATGCGACCGTCGGAGTAGGTCGCGTTGACGCGAAGCTGGAGCTTGCTGCCCGGCGCGAGGATGCGCTCGCGCGGCTCCAGTTCCACCCGCACGACCCGCGCATCGTTTGTCGAGCCAAAGGACGCCCCCGCAGCCAGCCACGCACGGATAGTCTCGTAGTCCGGCGAACCGGCGGGAACCCGCGCGCCGCCCTGATGCGGCACCGCGCCGCTGGCCTTTGCGAGAAAGAGGCTTTGCTCCGGCGCGGCAGGCGAGGCACGTCGGCCCTTGCTCTCGACGGTCAGCGCACGAAAGTCCGCCAGCGCGTCGTAGCCGAAGACGGAGAGCTTGAACCCATTCTGCCCCTCGGCTTTTCCGTGGCACTGCGACGCGTTGCAGCCGTGCCGCGTCAGCAGCGGGCTGATGTCATTCTCGAAGTTGAACGCGCGCGGCGCGGCGACCTTGGCAGGTGCAGCGCTGGCCGAGACGGCGGCGAGCAAGGCAGCGGTGAACAGTCGTTTGAGGAACGATTTCAAGTGTTTGAAGATGGCTGTCAGACGGCGGTTTGAGAAGTTGGCTTCAAGTCCTCTGCGCAAGTCAGGCCAGTCGCTCCGCACCCGCATAAATATTCATCCCCGCGCCGCGCAGGAAGCCCACGAGCGTCTGCCCGCTCTGCTGCGCAAACTCCACCGCCAGACTCGACGGCGCGGAGACAGCCGCCACCACCGGCACGCGCGCGGCCAAGGCCTTCTGCAAAATCTCGAAAGACGCGCGCCCGCTCACGAGCAGAACGTGGTCGGCGGGTGGGAACGAGCCCTTCAGAAAACACCAACCCAACACCTTGTCCACGGCGTTGTGGCGGCCCACGTCCTCGCGGAGCGCGAGGAGTTCGCCGGTCGCAGTGAAGAGCGCGGCGGCGTGCAAGCCGCCGGTCTGGTCGAAGGTGACTTGCTGCGCGGCGAGCTTGGCGGGGAGCTGAAGCAGGACTTCGGGCGCAAGGCGAACGGAGGAAGTGACCGGCGGAAACTGCCGGTGGACCGATTCAATCGTGGCCTTCCCACACAGCCCACAGCTCGACGACGCGAAGACGTGACGCGTGAGCTGCTCGAAGTCCACAACCACAGAAGGCGCGAGGAAGACGTTGAGCGTGTTGCCGAGCTGCGCCGCCTCGCCCTGCTGGCAATGCGCAATCTCGATGATGTCTTCGCGGCGCGTGACCAATCCCTCTGTCAGCAAGAACCCGGCGGCCAGCTCCGCGTCGTGCCCCGGCGTGCGCATCGTCACCGCGACGCTCTGCCCGCGCACGCGAATCTCCAGCGGCTCCTCGCGCGCCAGCGCATCGTGCACGCGAAGCGGTTCTTCACCCTTCCGCCAGCGGAGGATTTCGGTGCGCACGATTTCCGGCGAGTCAGGCATGGGAAGCAACAGATGGAATAAGCATCAGACGCGCACAGGCCCAGAAGGAACGCGACGGCACTCGGCAGAACTGCTTACTCGCTGGCGGTTCCCCGGAGAAAGTCCCCATCTGTGTTTCATCTGTGTCCATCTGTGGCTAAAACCAGTTGTAGTTAAAACTCACGCTCACGCGCTCGGCCTCGACCGGATTGGCTGGCACTTCGTGGCGGAGCCAGCTCTCGAAGAGGATGACGTTCCCAGCCTCCGCCGCGTAGTGGGCGAAGGTCTGGTTCTCCCGGCTCGCCCCGGCCTTGCGCGGCGGCGCGGCCATGAAGCGGTCGAGGCGCGGGTCCTCGAACTTGATGGCGGGGCAACCCTTCGGCGTTTTCACATAGTAAGTGCCGCTGAGGGTCGAGGTCGGGTGCAAGTGCAGGCCATGCGCGGTCTGGCGCGGCATGATGTTCACCCAGCAATCGGTCATCTCCAGCCGGCGGTTCGTGAGGTCGAAGTCCAGCTTGCACGCGAACGCCTTCACATGCCGGTCAATGCGCCGCTGCAACTCGGTGAACGTGGAGGAGAACTGGTGCAGCTTGTCCAGCGAGCCGTAAGTCGTGAAGCCGCCCGGGTAATTCTTCTTCGACCACTTCTGGCCGGCGCGGTCGAAGTCGCGGAGCTGATAAGTCTCCTTGAGCAACTCCGCGCTGAACCGCGCCGCGCCCATGCGGAGCAGCGGCGCGCAGTAGATGAACGTCGGGAACCAAGCTTTGATGCGCACGCCACGAACTTAGCAAGTCGCCGCGCCGAAGAACAACGGAAAGCCCCGCGCGCTGACGGGCGGGCTTGCCTGCCTACCCGTGCCGACTAGTCTCACGCCCGTGAAAATCCTCTTCATCGGCGATGTGGTTGGCTCGCCCGGACGTAAGGCCGTGACCGAACTGGTGCCGGTCCTGCGGCGGCGGCACGGCCTCGATGTCGTCATCGCGAACGGCGAGAACTCCGCCGGCGGCTCCGGCATCACGCCGGACACGGCGGCGGACCTCTTCGCCGGCGGCGTGGACATCATCACCAGCGGCGACCATCTCTGGGACCAAAAGGAAGTCATCACGCTGCTCACCGATGAGCCGCGCTTCGTCCGCCCGCTAAATTACCCGCCCGGCTCGCCCGGCCAGGGCAGCACCACGCACCGCCTGCCGGATGGACGCTTGCTGGCCGTCATCAACTTGCAAGGCCGCACCTTCATGCCGCCGATGGACAACCCCTTCATCCGCGTGCGCCCCGAGGTGGAGCAACTTCGCCAGCACACGCCCTTCATCTTCGTGGACATGCACGCCGAGGCGACCTCGGAGAAAATCGCCATCGCGCGGATGCTCGACGGCCAGGTCAGTGCGGTGGTGGGCACGCACACGCACGTGCAGACGGCGGACGAGCAAATCTTCCCCGGCGGCACGGCCTTCCTGTGCGACGCGGGCTTCACCGGCCCGCACGAGAGCTGCCTGGGCCGCGACATCCAGCCCATCATCGAACGCTTCATCACCAGCCAACCCCGTCGTTTTACGGTCGCCCGCGACCGCGTGCTGCTCCAAGGCGTGGTCATCGAACTGGACGACAAGACCGGCAAGGCGACGGCGATTCAGCGCGTGTCGGAGCCGTTGCCGGCAGCCGGAACGCAATCCGAGTGAGCACGAAAATTAACGCAAAGGCGCAAAGGCGCAAAGGCGCGGAGAAAGCATTTCCTCTCTACTCCTCCTTGCGTCCTTGGGCCTTTGCGTCCTTGCGTTAAATTGTTTTCCACCTGTGGCCAAACCAACCAAATCGCAGTGGGACTTCGGCGGCGAACTCTTCCCGACGGAGGTCGTGCGCAAGGTGTTGTCCGTCTCGGAGCTGACCGGGAACATCAAGCGGCTGCTGGAGAAGCAAGTCGGGCAGGTCGCAGTCTCCGGGGAAATCACCAACCTCCGCGCGCAGGCGTCGGGGCACGTTTACTTCACGCTCAAGGACGCGGGCGCGCAGCTCGCGTGCGTGCTCTTTCGCAACACGTCCGTCCCGCACCGCGCGCTGCTCGCGGACGGCCAGAAGGTGCTGCTCACCGGCGACGTGACGGTCTATGAGGCGCGCGGGCAGTATCAGCTCATCGTCAACAGCGCGGAGTTGCAGGGCGTGGGCGCGCTGCAGGCGGCCTTCGAGCGGCTTAAGGAAAAGCTCGCGGCGGAAGGCCTCTTCAAGCTGGAGCGCAAGCGCCGTCTCCCGCGCTACCCACAACGCATCGGCCTTGTGACTTCACCCACGGGCGCAGCCATCCGCGACGTGCTGCACGTCATCGCACGCCGCCAGCCGGGCCTGGAAGTCATCTTCGTCCCGTGCCGCGTGCAGGGGGATGGAGCGGCGCGTGAAGTGGCGGAGGCGGTGCGGTTGTTGAATGCTTTTTCGGCAGGGGACGCGGGGCAGGTGAGAAAGCGAGAAAGTGAGAAAGTGGGAGCGGCGTCTGAGGCTCTCTCTCACTTTCCCACTCTCTCACTTTCTCACCCGCCCAAGCTCGACCTCATCTTGATAACGCGCGGTGGGGGAAGCCTCGAAGACCTCTGGGCCTTCAACGAGGAGGTCGTCGCTCGCGCCATCTTCGAGTCGGCGGTGCCGGTCGTTTCGGCGGTTGGGCACGAGATTGATTTCACCATCGCAGACTTCGTCGCGGACCTGCGCGCGGCCACGCCCAGCGTGGCAGCGGAGCTGATTACGGAAGGCGCGTTCGCCAGCCGCGAGTTTGTGGCGGACGCGACGGCACGGCTGCGGCAGCTCGCGCGACAGCACTTAGAGGCGGCGGCAGAGAGCTTCGTCCAAGTCCGCCACCGGCTCACGCTCGCGCACCCACGTCGGCGCTTGCAGGAATGGGCGCAGCGGCTGGATGACGCCAGCGTCGCGCTGCTCCGCGAGGCGAAGTCACGGGTGCGCGAGCGTGGGTATCGCTTCCAGCAAGCCGCCGCGCACCTTCAGCGTCTCAAGCCCACCGCACAGCTCGCCTTGCGCCGGGAGCAACTGGCCGCACTCACCAGCCGCCTGCGCCTGCTCTCGCCGGAGAACGTCCTCGCGCGCGGCTACTCCATCACCACGGATGCGGCGACCGGCAAGGTCATCCACCGCGCGGAGGAGGCCAAGCCGGGGCAGGTGCTCAAGACGCGCTTGAGGACGGGCGAAGTAGAGAGCGTGGTGCGCCAACCCGAGTAAGGGGCGGAATTCAGCGTTGCAATTGCCCCTGCCCCGCCGCTCACACTGCGGGATGCGCTCCACCTGTTTCGCCGCCGCTGCCGCCTTGCTGGGCTTCCTCGTCTCCGCCTCCGCAGCCGCACTGCCCGAGGGCGTGCGCCGTGTAAAGGTGCTCAACTACCCCGACTGCTTCGAACTCTCGAACGCCGACACGAAGGTCACGCTCGGCCACCAAGTCGGCGGACGCGTGCTGGAGTATTCCTTCAAGGGCAAGAACGCCCTCTACCTCGACCCGCGTGAGGAGAAGTGGGGCACGCCCGGCGGACCGAAAGCGCCGTCGAGCGCGGGCCGCTTCGACATCGGCCCCGAGTATCTCATCCCCAAGCGCGACACGCTCTGGGCCGGCGAGTGGAAGGCCGAAGCCATCGGCCCGCGCGCGGTGCGACTCACCAGCCAACCCGACGCGGCCACCGGCGTGCAACTCATCCGCAACTTCCGCCTCGCCGCCACCGGCACGCATCTCGCCTGCGAGCAGGTCATCAAAAACGTCTCGGCGGAGCCGAAGTTCTGGGCGCACTGGAGCCGCACCTTCGCGCTGCACGGCGGCATTGGCGTCATCCCGCAGACGCCCGACACGCGGCGTTTCCCGACCGGCTTCGTGATGTATAACCAAGGCGCGGAGCACAACATCATCCTCAAGCCCACGGATCCAAACGTGCGGATGCGCGGCAACTTCCTCGAAGTCCTCGGCCCCACGAAGCAGCCCAAGCTCGGCTTCGACTCGAACGCCGGCTGGTTCGCCTACGTGATGCCGCACGACCAGGCGTTCGTGAAGCGCTACCCCTCGCCGAAGGACGGCGTGTATCCCGAAATTGCCGGGCTGACGCTGTGCTTCTGGTATCCGCAGGCCACGCAGGTTCCGGCGTGCGAGCTTGAGCCGCACGGCCCGCGCCGGACCATCGCGCCCGGGGCGAGCGTGAGCTTCACGGAGGACTGGTATCTGCTCCCGCACAAGTTCCCGGCGGCGGGCGAGCAGATTGACTTGGAGAAGCTCGCCGCGCAGGTGGAGCAGGCGGTGAAGTAAGCTCAACCGAGTTCCTCATGCCCATCCCCGTCGCCGTTCTCACCCACGCGGGAGGTCCGCATCTGGACGCTTACCTCACCGCGCTCGCCGCGAGCAGCGAGGTCGGCGAAGTCTCCGTCGCGGACCCGAGCGGCAGCACCTTCGCCGCCGCGCAGAAAGCGCTTGGGCCAAAACTGAAATCCACGGGCAAGGACATTGTCGCCGTTCTGCGCGACGCGAAGCCGAAGATGGCGCTCATCACGATGGAGGCCGTGCTCACGCCCACGGCGATTGACGCTGCGCTGGAACAGGGCTGCCACGTGCTCGCCGAGAAGCCCGCGTGCGTGCGCGCGGCGGACTTCGAGCCGCTCGTGCGCAAGGCCGAGGGCAAGCACCTGCACCTGATGCTCGCGTTCGCCAACCGCCTCCGTCCCGAAGCGCGCGAAGCACAGCGGCTCGTGCGCGAAGGACAGTTTGGGAAACTTTATGGCATGGAGATTCACCTCGTCGCCGACCAGACGCGGCTGAAGAGCGAGGGCTATCGCAAGAGTTGGATGGGACAGAAGGCGCGCGGAGGCGGTGGGCATCTCACGTGGCTGGGCATTCATTGGCTCGACCTCGCACTCTTCATCACCGGCGCGGAGGTCGA
>SIBB01000038.1 GCA_009695395.1 Pedosphaera sp.
ATCGTCTTCCGCCGGCTCATCCGCTCGCTGCCCACGCGCAACGGCGTGCTCGGCATCGCGACGTGCGACAAGGGCCTGCCCGCGATGATGATGGCGCTCGCCGGGATGCGGGACTTGCCCAGCGTGCTCGTGCCGGGTGGCGTGACGCTCCCGCCCAGCAACGGCGAGGACGCGGGCGCGGTGCAGACGCTGGGGGCGCGCTATTCGCACGGCCTCATCTCGCTCGCCGAGGCGGCAGATCTGGGCTGTCGCGCGTGCGGCACGCCGGGCGGCGGCTGCCAGTTCCTCGGCACGGCGGCGACTTCGCAGGTCGTCGGCGAAGCGCTTGGCCTTTCGCTCCCGCACAGCGCGCTCGCGCCGTCGGGTGAACCGGTCTGGACGGAACTCGCCGTGGCTTCGGCACGCGCGCTGGTTGAGTTGGAGCAGCGTGGTCTCAAGTCCCGCGACATCCTCACCGACGCGGCGATTCGCAACGCGATGGTCGTCCACGCGGCCTTCGGCGGCTCGACGAACTTGCTCCTGCACATCCCGGCCATCGCCCACGCCGCTGGCCTGAGGCGCCCGACGGTCGAGGATTGGATTACGGTGAACCGCAGCGTGCCTCGCCTCGTAAGCGTGTTGCCGAACGGCCCCGTTCACCACCCGACCGTGCGCGTCTTCCTCGCGGGCGGCGTGCCGGAGGTGATGCTGCATTTGCGCAAGCTCGGCCTGCTGGACACCGGCGTCCTCACCGCCAGTGGCGCGACTCTGGACGAAGTTTTGAACTGGTGGGAAACCTGCGAGCGCCGCACGAAGTTCCGCGAGTTGCTCCGCGAGCAAGACGGCGTGGACCCGGAGGAAGTCATCTTCTCCCCCGAGCGCGCGAAGGAGCGCGGCCTCACGAGCACCGTGACCTTCCCGCGCGGCAACCTCGCGCCCGAGGGCGCGGTCATCAAGAGCACAGCCATCGACCCGAGCGTGGTGGATGCGGACGGCGTGTATCGCAAGGAAGGGCCGGCGAAGTTCTTCACCAGCGAGCGCGCGGCCATCGCGGCCATCAAGGAGAAGCGCATCGCGGCCGGCGACATCCTCGTGCTCGCCGGCTGCGGCCCGATGGGCACGGGCATGGAGGAGACTTACCAGCTCACCAGCGCGCTCAAGTTCCTCCCCTTCGGCAAACACGTCGCGCTCCTCACGGACGCGCGCTTCAGCGGCGTGAGCACGGGCGCGTGCCTCGGGCACATCGGCCCGGAAGCGCTGGCCGGCGGCCCGCTCGGCAAGCTCCGCGACGGCGACCTCATCCGCATCGTCGTGGACCGCAACACGAACACCGGCAGCGTGGATTTCATCGGCGAGGGCGGACGGACGTTCAGTGTGGAGGAAGGCGCGGCCCTCCTCGCACAGCGCCCGACCCGCGACGATTTGAAGCCCAACGAAAACCTCCCCGACGACACAAAGCTCTGGGCCGCGCTCCAAGCCGTGAGCGGCGGCACGTGGGGCGGGTGCGTCTTCGATGCCGATGCGGTGGTGGCGCGGCTGCGAATCTGAAGTCTGCTGTATATTTGGGTTGAGCATCCCTGGGGGATCGGCTTAATTGGTGGAGTCACCAAAGCCACAGCCCGAACCAAACACGCGCCATGGAAATCACCGATTCAGTCTCCACCATCCTCTCGCACAAAGGGCTGGTGCCCGTGCACTCGGTCGCGCCGGATACGATGGTCTTCGACGCCATCAAGCTGATGGCTGACCGCAACATCGGCTGCGTGCTGGTGATGGACGGCGAACATCTGCTCGGCATCCTATCGGAGCGCGACTACACGCGGAAGGTCATCCTCCAAGGCCGCTCCTCCAAGTCCACGACTGTCCGCGAAATCATGACCACCGAAGTGATCTGTGTGACGCCCCAGCACGGCGTCGAGGACACGCTACGCATCGTCACCGAGAGCCGCGTGCGCCATCTGCCCGTGAAGGACGGCGTGCGCATCGTCGGCCTGATTTCCGTCGGCGATCTCGTGAAGTGGGTCATCAACGCGCAGCGTTCGGCGTTGAGCCAGTTGGAGGCATACGTCGCGGGCGGGTATCCGGGTTGAAGGAGCAAGGCGGGTTCGCAGCAGACACAGACGCACAGCAAGGAAGCGCTGTCACCGCTTCGATGCTGTGGGATGGCTGCCTGCGCTACAGCCACACTGGGTTCGGGAGGACTTTTCCCTTCCCATCAAGTAAGTCGCCGCTATCTTCGCGCGGTCGCTGCGGTCGCAGCGGTCCGATTCGTTCGTCTCCACCCAGCAGAACAGGGCAGGGGAGGAGAGTCGTCTGATGGGTAACTGCAAGATTCGGATTACGAGCAAGAGCCACTGATGGACGCCGCGCACATACGCAATTTCAGCATCATCGCCCACATTGACCACGGGAAGACCACGTTGTCCGACCGGTTGCTGCACCGCACCGGCACTGTCGCCACGCGGGACATGGAGGACCAGCTCCTCGACGCGATGGACCTCGAGCGCGAGCGCGGCATCACCATCAAGGCGCACCCGGTGACGATGTATTACACCGCGAAGAACGGGGAAGAATATGAGCTGAACCTGATCGACACGCCGGGCCATGTGGACTTCGCCTACGAAGTCTCGCGCTCGCTCTCGGCGTGCGAGGGAGCACTGCTCATCGTGGATGCGGCGCAGGGCGTGGAGGCGCAGACGGTGGCGAATGTCCACCTCGCGATGAAGCAGAACCTCACCATCATTCCGGTCATCAACAAGATTGACCTGCCTCACGCCAATATCCCGATGGCGAAGCAGCAACTCGAGGACATCCTCGCCATCCCCGGCGAGTCGGCGCTGTTGGCCAGCGCGAAGGAAGGCATCGGCATCGAGGACATCCTCGAAGCCATCGTCCATCGGATGCCCGCGCCCAAGCCGACCAACGTGCCTTCGTTGCAGGGGCTGATCTTCGATTCGTTCTTCGACACCTACAAAGGCGTGGTCATCCTCGTGCGTGTGATGAACGGGGAATTGAAGGCCGGCTCGCAGGTGAAGCTGCTGCACTCCGGCAAGACCGTCGAGGTGAAGGAAGTCGGTTCCTTCCGTCCGAAGCCCTACGTCCGCGACAAACTCACCGTCGGCGAGACCGGCTACTTCACGGCGAACATCAAGACCCCGCGCGAGGTGAAGGTCGGCGACACCATCACCGACCCGCGCCAGCCCGCGCCGGAGCTGCCGGGCTTCCAGGAGATTCACCCGATGGTGTTCTCCGGCATCTACCCGATCAACACGGCGGACTACGAAGGCTTGAAAGTCGCCATCGCCAAGCTCCAGCTCAACGACTCCGCGCTGACCTTCATGGCGGAAAGCTCGGCGGCGCTGGGCTTCGGCCTGCGGTGCGGTTTCCTCGGTTTGCTGCACATGGAGATCGTGCAGGAGCGGCTCCGGCGCGAGTTCGACATGGACATCATCGCGACCTACCCGAGCGTCATCTACAAGGTGACGATGACCGACGGTCGCGAGCTGGAGGTGGACAATCCCGCGTTCCTGCCCGACGTGACTTACATCGAGCACATCATGGAGCCGATGGTGAAGGCCTTTGCTATCTGCCCGAACGAAAACATCGGGGACATCATGGGCCTGATCAAAGAGAAGCGCGGCGACATCACGAACACCGAGACGCTCGACATCCGCCGCGTGATGCTCACGGCCAAGATGCCGATGAACGAAATCCTCATCGACTTCCACGACCGGATCAAATCCATGACCCGGGGTTACGGCTCGATGGATTACGAACCGATCGGCTACGAGATCAGCGACATGGTGAAGCTCGACATGATGGTGAACGCCGAGGTGATGGATGCGTTCTCGTGTCTGGTGCATCGCGACAAGGCGGAGTTTCGCGGTCGAGCCCTGGCCGCGAAGCTCAAGGAAGTTATCCCCAAGCAACAGTTCGCCATCGCCATCCAGGCGGCCATCGGCGGGAAGATCGTCGCGCGCGAAACCGTCGGGGCCATGCACAAGGACGTGACCGCGAAGTGCTACGGCGGCGACATCAGCCGTAAGCGCAAGCTCCTCGATAAGCAGAAGGAAGGTAAGAAGCGCATGAAGATGTTCGGCACTGTGAACATCCCGCAGGAAGCCTTCATCGAGGTATTGAAGACGTGATGCGAAGAGGAAGCTGATGCCACAAAGAGGCACCCAAGGCACAAAGAGAACTGTTCTGAAAAGGGCAGGGCGAGGGACTTTCTGATGAGCATCCTCCTCCAATGGTTCCTCTCGAGCACCGTCCGGCACGCGCTGGACTTGCGGAAGCACGTGCTGAACTTGGCCGCGGCGCAGCGGGACCTGCTGCCGACCGAGGGCATCTCGGCCATTGAGGCGGCGTGCGCGAAGCTGCGCACGGCAGTCGGAGCGAAGGCGGACAAGAAGGCGTTGCTGGCAGAGATGACGGCTGTGGAGACGGTGGCCAACCAGTGGCTCAAGCCGCATCCGCACGCGAGTTGGCGCGAGAACGTCGAGGTGG
Organism: Pedosphaera sp.; assembly: GCA_009695395.1. Classification (GTDB taxonomy): domain Bacteria; phylum Verrucomicrobiota; class Verrucomicrobiia; order Limisphaerales; family SXTU01; genus SXTU01. The sequence continues at coordinate 4,486 of SIBB01000038.1, forward strand.
TGCTGGTGGCCATCGGTGTGGCGATGGCCATCCGGACGTTCTTCCTCCAGCCTTTCAAGATTCCCACCGGCTCGATGCAGCCGACCCTTTACGGCATCACGCACGAGAGTTTTAGCGAAAAGCCGGAGGTAAAGTTTCCGTCGGGTATCGCCGCATTCGTGGACTCATGGTTTCGCGGGACCACTTACTACCACGTCGTGTGCGAGGAGGACGGCGAACTGCGGCGCGCGGATCCCCCCAAGACGGTTTTCCCGCTGGTGAAGAAGCAGTCATTTCAAGTCGGCGAGCGCACCTACACTGTTTGGTTTCCCCCGGACCAGTTGTTCGGCGGGAGTGTGCATCGTTCGGGGCTTTATCCCGGCCAGCGGTTCCGCAAAGGCGAGGACATCCTCAAACTCAAGGTCATCAGCGGCGACCACTTGTTCGTGGACCGATTGGCTTACAACTTTCGCCGCCCCGAGCGCGGTGAAATCATCGTCTTCGAGACCAAGGGCATCCGCAGCCTGCCGCAGGACCAGTTCTACATCAAACGTATGGTCGCGCTGGGCGATGAGCGGGTCCGCATCGGCGATGACCGGCACTTGCGCATCAATGGCCAGCGCCTCGACGCGAGCGCGCCGCGTTTCGAGAACGTTTATCATCTCACGGGGCCGCCAAGCGACAGCAAGTTCTCAGGTCATGTGAACGAACTCGTCGCGGGGTTGAACGCGAAATCCGGTCTGGCCCCGCTCTTCAGCGACGGCCGGCAGGAATTCCACGTCCGTCCTAACCACTACATCGTCATGGGTGACAATACCATGAACAGCCTCGATTCAAGGGCATGGGGCGACTTCGCGGAGGGGAACGTCATCGGCAAATCGGCCTTTGTCTATTGGCCGTTCTTGAACCAGGGCGACCGCGCGGGCCGCTTCGGCTGGTCCCATCGTTGATGGTTCCCGTCGGATCACCTCTATGGGTGAAGACTGAACGCTGCTTACTTCTCCGCCTTCTCCACACCCTTCTGCCACGCCGGTGGGTTTGATAGCTTGAACAACATTTCCCCCGCTTTGCGCACCAGCAGCACCCCCTCGGCCTCGCGGTTTGCGTAGCTCTCAATGTCAATCGTCTTGGGGTCGCGGTAGCCCATGTTGATGCTTTCGCAGACCTCGCGCGGGATGCCGGTGGCGAGCGTGACCTTGATGCGGCACTTCTCCACGCCGGTCTCGAACGTGCCAATACCGCGCACGTGCGTGCTGTGGGCGAGCACGCCCCACGGATGATGCTTGAACTGCTCCCACTGCTTCAGGAAGTAGTCGCGGCAGTGGTAGCCGATGGCGAGCATCGTCTTGCCGTGCGTGACGCTGACCTCCGTGACGTGCGGCGCGTAGATGATGAGTTCACCGCCGTCGGCCACGACGGGTTCCAGTTTATACATCGCCTTCCCGGCGGTCCAAATGTCCTCATACATCTTCGGCGCGCAGGACAGCACCGTATGGTAAGGCCGGTCGCGGAAGACGATGTGCTCCCTGCGCGACACGTCCGCAGCCGCGTCCCACGCGGCCTCCGGCGTGCCGATGAAGATGCCCGCGAGCGACTTGTCCGGGCGCACGACCATCGCCATGCAGAGCTTGCTGACCTTCACCATCGCGCCGACGCGGTCCACCACCCGGCGGACAGGCGTCCACTTGTTGCCGATGGTCATCGGGTTCGTAACGCAGCCGCCCAGCCAGTGGAAGAAGTTCAAAATCTCCGGCCCCGCTACTCCGGGGAACAGATACTTATTGCCACCGCTGAACCCGACCACCTCGTGCGGGAACACCGGGCCGATGATGACGACTTGGTCGTAGTCGAAGATGCGCTTGTTGATCTCCACGGGCACATCCAGTTCGAAGAGGCCGTCGGACAACTCGCGCGTGTCCGCCTTCGTGAGCGTGCCGACGTTGCAGAGCGCGGCGGGGTTATCCCACTCGTGGTTGAAGAAGCGCACTGAGCTGTAGGTTGTCGCGCGTTCGGCGGCGGAGATTTCTAGGCGGTCGCAAATCGCCGCCTCGCTCATGGGTTGGTGCGTGCCCAGCGCGATGAGGATGTCGAAGTTCGCCGTGGCCGCGCCGATTTGCTGGAAGAGCGTCTGAAACATCAGCCCCACCGGCGCGGTGCGCGTGGCATCCGGCACGATGAGCAGAACCTTCTTGCCGCGATAGTCCCCGGCAGGACAGGCCTGCGCGACGAGGTCGATGACTTGGGCGGCGGAGACGGAGGATGCTTTGGCGGAGGTGGAGGCGAGGAGTTTCATGAAGGCAATTTCCAATTTGCACTTCCTCAGATTGTCTGGCTCAGAAACCCACCATCCACCCGGATGTCCGTGCCCGTCACGAAGCTGCTGGCCTTGTGGCTGGCGAGGAAAAGACATGCGCCCATCAGCTCGTGCGACTCGCCGAAGCGGTTCATCGGCGTGTGGCCCCAGATGGACTTGGTGCGCGCGGTGGGCGAGCCGTCTTCGTTGAAGAGCAGCTTGCGGTTCTGCTCGGCGGGGAAGAAGCCGGGCGTGAGGGTGTTCACGCGCACGCCCTTCAGCGCCCACTCGCGTGCGAGGAACTGCGAGAGGCTCAGGACCGCCGCTTTCGCCGCTGAGTAGCTCACGACGCGCGAGAGGGGCAGGTGCGCGGAGACGCTGGCGATGTTGATGATGCTGCCGCGCCCGCGTTGGCACATCGCCGGGCCGAATTCCTGACAGGGCAGCAGCACGCCGCCGGCGAGATTGAGGTCGAAGTTCGCCTGCCAGTCGGCGAGCGCGATTTGCTCGAACGGGCGCTCGGCGGTGACGGTGACTTGCGGCGCGTTGCCGCCGGCGGCGTTCACAAGGATGGTCAGCGCACCGAGCTTAGCTTCGATTTGTTGGTGCGCCTCGCCGAGTGAAGCGCGGGAGATGGCGTCGCAATTGAAGAACACAGCTTGGCCGCCCTTTGCCTGAATCGCCTGCACGCGCGCCTCGCCGCGTTCGGCATTGCGTCCGAGGACCGCGACTTTTGCGCCGGCTTCCGCGAGCCCGTCTGCGAGCGCGCCGCCGAGGACGCCTGTGGCACCGATGACGACGGCAACTTCACCCTGTAAATCGAACATATTCATGAGCGCGCACGATGGGGGATTCCTCACAGTCGGTGAAGAAAAATGTCGCTGTGACCGCCGGAGAGCGGGCCTGCAGATTGCAGCCGACCACCTGTTTTTGCCCTTTGAGCTTTCGGCCACGGCTTTTACAGTCCCGCGCACATGAAGGCTAAAGGCACAGTTTATTTGGTTGGCGCAGGGCCGGGCGACGCGGGTTTGTTCACGCGACGTGGAGCCGAGCTGCTCGCGCGCGCGGATGTCGTGGTCTATGACGCACTCGTCAATCAGGATCTGCTCCGCCTCGCGCCCAAGTCCGCCGAGTTCATTTACGGGGGCAAGCGCGCTGCCGCCCACGCCATTCCGCAGGAAGAGCTGAACCAGTTGCTCGTCACGAAAGCAAAGGAAGGCAAGACCGTCGTGCGGCTCAAGGGCGGCGATCCTTACATCTTCGGACGGGGCGGCGAGGAGGCCGAGGAACTCGCGGCGGCGAAGGTGCCCTTCGAGGTCGTGCCGGGCGTTTCCTCTTTCGTCGCCGGGCCGAACTACGCGGGCATCCCCGTCACGCACCGCGATCATTGCTCCAGCTTCACCGTGCTCACCGGGCACGAAGACCCGACAAAGGACGAGAGCAGCATTGACTGGGCGCAGCTCGCGAAGAGCACCGGCACCAAGGTCGTGCTCATGGGCGTCGAGCGCATCCGGCGCATCGCCGAGCAACTCATCGCGCACGGCATGGCAGCGGAGACGCCCGTGGCGCTGGTGCGCTGGGGCACGACGGGGCGGCAGCAGAGTATCGAAGGCACGCTCGCCAACATCGCGGACGTGGTGGAAAAGGCGAAGTTCGCCGCGCCCGCTGTCACCATCATCGGCGGCGTAGTGAAGTTGCGTGGGAAGCTGAACTGGTTTGAACAGCGCCCGTTGTTTGGGAAGCGCGTCGTCGTCACCCGCACGCGGGAGCAGGGGAGCGAGCTGGCGCACCAGCTCACGGAACTCGGCGCAGACGTGCTGGAGATTCCCACCATCAAGATTGTCGCGCCGAAGCGGCAGGAGTTGGTCGCCGAGATGATGGGCGGGCTGGGCAGTTACCAGTGGATGGTCTTCACCAGCCCGAACGGGGTCACCAGTTTCTTCGACTACTTCTTCAAGGCCTACGACGACCTCCGCTCCATCGGCGGCGTGCGCATCGCGGCGGTCGGCCCGGCGACAGCGGCGAAGCTGAAGGAGCTTCACCTCTCCGTGGACGCGATGCCGGACAAATACGTGGCCAAGGACATCAGCAAGGCCATCGCGGCGAAGGATGATTTGGAAAACCTCCGCGTCCTCCTGCTGCGCGCCGAGGTGGCGAATCTCGAATTGCCCAAGCTCCTCGAAGATGAAGGGGCTATCGTGGACGACGTGGCCGTCTATCAAACCGTGCCCGAGACCGAGGACGTGAACGGCGCGGCAGCACGCCTGCTGGAGGAAGGCGCGGACTGGTTGACCTTCGCGAGCAGCTCGGCCGTCGAGAATTTCCACGCGCGTTTCCCCCTGCCGGAGTTGCTGAAGAAATTCCCCACGCTGAAGACCGCGAGCATCGGCCCGGAGACGACGAAGGCGCTTGTCGCACTTGGTTTGAAACCAACCGTCGAGGCGAAACAGCACACGATTGACGGGCTGGTGCAGGCGGTGCAGGCGAAGCGGTAACTCTTCGCCTCAATCCTGCCTCTCCTTGCTACGTCAATAGACCGCACATCCGGTCGGTGCGTGCGCAGGACGTGCAGCGCGATGATCTGGCCGGTGAATTGCACGAGGAGCGCGCCTTCCTTGCCGGAGGTTGTGCTTGCCAAAGTGCGACTCCTCCCTAGATTGGGCCGCTCTTGTGCCTATGACATTGCTTGCTTTCATTGGTTTCTTCGCCGCCGAGGCTGTTCCCGGCACCCCCACACCTGCTGCGCCTGTGCCCATGTGGACGAACCTCGTCCCGTTGGCGCTGATGATCGTGGTCTTCTACTTCCTGCTCATCCGCCCGCAGCAGAAGCAGGCGCGCCAGCAGGACGATATGCGCAAGGGGATAAAGAAGGGCGACAAGATCGTCACCACCGGCGGCATCCTTGGCACCGTCGTCGGTGTGAAGGACAAGAGCCTGACCATCCGCTCTGAGGAAACGAAATTTGAAATCCTCAAGTCCGCCGTCGGCCAAGTCGTCGAGGACTTCGACAAAGCCGACGCTGTCGCTGCCCCCACGAAGGCCTGATCCGCGACTCAATTCCTGCCTTTTTTCCTGCCCATGCAACGCAACAATTTTTGGCGCGCCATCCTCGTCCTGTTCGTCACCCTCTGGGCGCTTTACGAACTGCACCCGCCCACGGACCGCAACCTCATTGATGTGTTCGAGCAGCGGGCGACCAAGAAGGACGCAGCGTTCAACGCCATCGTCGCCAAGGCCCGCGAACTGGACAAGGCCGCTCCGGAGCGCAATTTCTCCAACCTCCGCGACGCCATCGGCACGAACTCGCTGACCAACTTCATCGCCTTCAGCACCGCCGGGGAGAAGGACCCCAATCGCGCCATCCTCAATCGCCTCCAGCGTGAGGCGTCCGGCAAGATCAAGCTTGGCCTCGACCTGCGCGGCGGCACGTCCTTCCTCGTCGGCTTGGACATGGGGAAGATCGAAGCCACCTCCGACAAGAAGTCGCTCGTCAACGAAGCCATCGAAGTCCTCCGCAAGCGCGTGGACAAGTTTGGCGTGGCAGAGCCGATCATCGTCGCCGAAGGCGAGGACCGCATCCTTATCCAGATGCCCGGCTTGAATCAGGCCGAGCGCGACGAGGTTCGGATCGCCATCACCCGCCCGGCCTTCCTCGAATTCCGCATGGTGCATCCGCAGAGCGACCAGATGGTGGCACAGGGCATCATGGCTCCCGGTCACGAGCTTCTCAACCAGAAGCGCAAAGGCCCCGACGGCCGCGAGTCGCTGGAGCGCGTGCTGGTGAAGGTCAAGGCCGAGCGCGGCCTCACCGGCAAATACATCGAGCGCGCCGGCGTCATCCGCGACCCCGTCTCAAACCGCCCGCAAATCACCTTCAAGTTCAACAGCGAGGGCGGAAAGATTTTCGGTCAACTGACGACCGAGCACGCCCGTGAGCGCATGGCCATCGTGCTCGACGGCGAGCTTTACTCCGCGCCCGTCATCAACGAACCCATTCTCGGCGGCAGTGGTGTGATCAACGGCGACTTCGACCTCAAGGAAGCCTGGCAGCTCGCTAACGTGCTGGAGAATCCGCTGCAAACTCCCGTCACCCTGCTCGACATCGAGGAAGTGGATCCGTCACTGGGCCGCGATGCCATTAAGAGCGGCCTTTACTCGGCCATCGGCGGCACGCTGGCGGTCGCCGTCTTCATGCTGATTTACTACATGATGTCAGGCTTGGTCGCGAACATCGCGCTGTTCTTCAACAGCATCATCCTCCTCGGCGTTATGTGCTCCATCGGCACTACGCTCACCCTGCCGGGCATCGCCGGCATCGTGCTCACCGTCGGCATGGCGGTGGATGCCAACGTCCTCATCTACGAGCGCATCCGCGAGGAGTTGGCCAAGGGCAAGTCCCTGCGCGGGGCCATCGCCGCCGGTTACGACCGCGCCTTCGGCACCATCTTCGACTCGCACGTCACCACGCTCATCTCCTCCATCATCCTCATCTATCTCGGCACCGGTGCGGTGAAGGGCTTCGGCGTGACGCTGACCATCGGCGTGGCGTTGAGCCTGTTCACGGCGTTGGTCATCACCCGACTGATCTTCGACTTCCTCTTGGCCCGCAACCTCATCAGCAGCCTGAAGATGCTGCACATCATCAAGGCGACGAACATTGACTTCATGAAGTGGGCCAAGCCCGCGTTCATCGCCTCCTGGCTGGTCATCATTATCGGATGCAGTTGGGGTATCTTCGTGCGCGGCAATCAGGTCTTCGGCCCTGACCTCGTCGGCGGCGATGCGCTTGTGTTGAGTTTCGCGAACCGGGTTGAGACGGACAAGCTCCGCCATGCCGTCGCGGAGGTGGACTATCAATTCAAGGACGGCACGAACGTGGTGAGCCGCAAGGTCGGCGAGCCGATGATTCAGTATCAAAGGAACAACGCCGCCAACACCGAGACCCTCCGCATCACGGTCCCTGCGCAGTCCGGCGAGGCCGTGCGAGCCGGACTGGTCAAGACGTTCCCCGAGGCGGAGTTCAAGCTGAAGCAATCCCGGCAGGTCGGCGCCGTCATCGGCCGGGAAGTCATGCAGAGCGCATTGTTGGCCATGATCCTCTCCCTCTTCGGCATCCTGTTTTATGTCGCGGTGCGCTACGAGTTCAGCTTCGCCATCGGCGCGGTGCTCGCTGTGTTGCACGACGTGCTGATGACCATCGGCATCTACTGCCTCACCTCGCTCTGGAGTGAAGGTCGGCAGTTTAACGCCACCAGTGTCGCCGCGATTCTCACGATCATCGGCTTCTCCATCAACGACACCATCGTCATCTTTGACCGCATCCGTGAAGACCTGAAGCTGGGCGTTCGCGGGACGTTCCGTGAGTTGGTGAACCAAGCACTCAACCAGACCTTGAGCCGGACCATCATCACCAGCGGCACGGTGTTCCTCGCCACGCTGGTGCTCTACATCTTCGGTGGGGGTGTCATCAACGACTTCGCCTTCATGTTCATGGTCGGCGTCGTGACCGGCACCTATTCATCAATCTACATTGCCAGCGCGCTGGTGCTCTGGTGGAACAAAGGAAAGCGTCCCGACATCGCCGGCGGCACGGTCGCTGTGGGTGTGGCGGAGACGGCGGGCGAGACGCGGGTGGCGTGAGGCCGCAGGAGAGGAGCAGCAATAAGATTACGATTAAGAGGAGGCGCTGCGTCTCTTACTATCAATCTTATTCCAAATCCCACCGATGCTCGGAATCATTGAAATCACCGTTTGGCACTACGTCGGCTTCATCGCCGCCGTGCTGGTGTTCCTCGCGCTGGACCTCGGGGTCTTCCATCGCGTGGCTCACGTGGTGAAGTTTCGCGAAGCTCTCGCATGGACCGCTCTCTGGTTCACGCTGGCGATGGCCTTCGCCGGTCTCATCAAGGCCAACCGTCCCCAAGGCGAAGCCATCGAGTTCGTCACGGGCTACATTGTCGAGTTGAGCCTCTCGATGGATAACGTCTTCGTCATCGCGCTCATTTTCGCCTACTTCCGCGTGCCGCTGGCGCTGCAGCACCGCGTCCTCTTCTGGGGTATCCTGGGCGCGCTGGTCATGCGCGGCGTGATGATCGGCGCGGGCGCGGCGCTCATCCAGGAGTTCAAATGGCTGCTTTATGTAATGGGCGGTTTCCTCGTCTTCACGGGCATCAAGATGCTCTTCGTGGACGACGAAGGCGTGCAGCCGGAGAAGAACCCCCTCATCCGGCTGGCGCGAAAATTCTTCCCTGTCACCCAGACGTTCGATGGCGATCACTTCCTAACCAAGATGGCTGGCCGGACTGCGCTCACGCCGTTGGCGCTCGTGCTGGTCATGGTGGAAACCACGGACTTGATTTTCGCCGTGGACTCCATCCCCGCCATCTTCGCCGTCACGCAGGATCCCTTCATCATTTTCACATCGAACGTCTTCGCTATTCTCGGCCTGCGTTCGCTCTACTTCGTGCTGGCCGGCGCGATTGGTTTCTTCCGCTACCTGAAGATCGGCCTCTCCGTCGTGCTCGTCTTCATCGGGGTAAAGATGCTGCTGGGCATCTGGGACATTCACATCCCTTCCGGCCTCTCCCTGGCGATCGTCCTTGCCATCATCCTCGTCTCGATTGGCGCCTCCATCCTAGCCGCCCGGCGCGAAGGCAAGCACTTGCCAGACGACGAAGTGGATGAAACTGGCAGTCGTGGCTGAGTCCCAGTCCCTGGTCCGATGGGGTAGCGCGCGAATGCGCCGGTCGCAGCTTGGGCGGATTTAGCCTCGTCAAGCGAGTGGCGGTGGCGATAGTTCCGCCCATGGAAGTTCAGATTGCGAGCCTGTGTGACTCAGCGGCGGATTACGGCGGGAAGCTCTGCCTCATTGGCGCCTTCGACACAATTCTGGTGCGGCAGTTCCCCGCGCAACATCCATTCTGCTCGGTCGCGCTGCGCATCATCTTCCGCGACACCGACGAGGGGAAGCACACCATGCGGTTGAACCTGATAGACGACGACGGCCAGAGCCTTTTGCCGGGGATGGACCCGACCGAGTTGAACATCCGCTTGCCGGAGAACCAGTTCTTTGCCTCGGTTAACTTTGTCTTCAACTTTCAGGGCATGCGCTTCACCAAGCCGGGGCAATACTCCCTCGACATCACCCTGGACAGGGCGATCGTCGCTCGCATCCCTCTTCAAGTTTTGCACATGCCGGCGGAAGGCGCGACGCCGAGTTAGGCGTTTACCCCTATCGGACCTCCTCTGATTCTATTGAGGCATTGATCAAGTGACCGCCGCGAGGTCAGCCAAGCGACGTCTGGCCCACCGCCGTCCGACTGCACCAGTGGCTATGTCGCAGCATCCAAGGCCCGGACGGTGTAGCCGCCGGATTTCTCGTCGGCCTGGAGCTTGAGCGTCCCGCGCTTCTGCGCTTCGAGCAGGAGGTCGTTGAAGGAACGGAAGCCGTGGGCGCGCTCGTTGAATCCGGGATGCCGGCGCTTGATCGCCTGTTTGATCATGGAGCCCCAGATGGGTTCGTCCGCGCCGCGTTCCACGGTGAGGGCTTCGAGTGTTTCGCCGACGAGGTCGAATGCCTTTTCGAGTGAAGGTCCTTCGCCGCCTGCCGCCACGGGTCTGGCGGGGGATGCGCTGCTCGTGGTGCGGCGACGCCGCTGCGCGGGTTCTGCGCGCACCAAGTCGTCGTAGTAGATGAACTCGTCGCAGTTGTTGATAAACAGGTCGGAGGTCGAGTTCTTGACCCCGACGCCGATCACCGTCTTGGCGTTCTCGCGCAACTTGCTCACGAGGGGCGAGAAGTCCGAGTCGCCACTCAGGATGACGAAGGTGTCCACGTGGCCCTTGGTGTAACAAAGGTCGAGCGCGTCCACGACCATGCGGATGTCGGCGGAGTTCTTGCCTGACTGGCGGACGTGGGGAATCTCGATCAGCTCGAAGGCCGCCTCGTGCAGGCCGCGCTTGAAGTCCTTGTAGCGGTCGAAGTCGCAGTAAGCCTTCTT
>SIBB01000039.1 GCA_009695395.1 Pedosphaera sp.
AGACCTTGGACTCCTCGCCCTTGAGGAAGCCGCGTGCTTTGAGGTAGCGGTTGAACCGCGCCTGGTAAATGGAGCCGATGGGACCGAGGCCCATCGAGACCGTCGGGAACTGCCAGAAGTCCGGCATCAGATAAGGATGCGGATACGACGAGAGCCCGCCGCCCTCGGCGAGTTCCTGACGGAAGTTGTCCAACTGCTTCTCATCCAAACGCCGCTCCAGAAACGCCCGCGCGTAAATGCCCGGCGACGCGTGGCCTTGGAAATAAACCAAGTCGCCGCTGAAGTCGCCGTGCCGGCCCCGGAAGAAGTTGTTGAACGCCACGTCATACAGCGTCGCGCTCGACGCGAACGAGGAGATGTGCCCGCCGACGTTGGTGTGCGAGTTGGCGCGCACGACCATCGCCATCGCGTTCCAGCGGATGAGGTTCTTGATTTTGACCTCCATCTGCCAGTCGCCCGGATACGCGGGTTGGTCCTCGACGGGGATGGTGTTCAGGTAGGGCGTCTGCACCGTGTGCGGCACTTCGAGCCCAGCCTCGCGCAGGCGGGAGACAATCTTGTCGAGGAAGAGCGCGGCGGACTCCGGCTCCTGACTCAACGTGGTGGCAAAGAAATCCTCCAGCGCGTCGAACACGCGCCGCGTCTCGGTGCGGGCGAGCAGGCGTGAGTTGTCGTTGGCCGGGCGGTTCCCGTCGGGCGCGGATGATTTGTGACGTTGCATTCGGTCGGTAGTTGGCACCACACAGGCCGGATCGCGGGAACTTCACGGGAGGTTCAGCTTGGTAAAATCAAACAGGCGGCCATCTCGGCCGCCCGCGCTTTCAAGCCTGTGTTCGGGCGAGAGGGAAGCGGATTTGCGTCTCTCGTCTGGCGGCATCTTACGGAGCCGTGTCTGTGGCACAACCAAATATCTTGGGCCCCGACTTGGCGCAAATCGCAACGCCGGCTCACCGTCTCACACGCAACCCGACCAACCCCACAAGTCCCACGAGCAGCAGCGCCGTCACGCCGAACGCACCGGCGTTCGGTTGAGTGGGGGCGAGGTAGAGGGCGGCCGCCCCGACCGCCGGGCCCAGACAGATACCGAGGCCGATGGCGGCTTCATGGATGCCGCCGTGCTCGCTCTTGGTCTCGCCCACGTCCATTGAGTAAAAGAGTGAGGAGTAATAGAGCAGGCCCGTGGCGAGGCCGAAGACCACTTGCGCCGTGAGCAGGACGGCGAAGGATTTGCCCAGCAGCAGCACGGCGTAGGCGGCGATGAGCGCGACGAAGGCCGCGAGCATCCAGCGGAAGCGGTAATGCCATCCACCCCATTGCCAGAGCAGCACGAAGCAGCCGACGCGTGCAAGAAACCACACGGACCAGAACCACCCGCTCTGCGACACGCTCAACCCGAGTTCCGCCGCCCGGCCCGGAATCACGGCGAGGAAGGAATGGATCGCGATGTAGGCAAATGGATTCGCGAGCCACGCCATCTTGAGAAAGGTCTGCGGCGGGACGGGTTGGTGAAACGCGGCGTCCTCCGGTTGGTGAGGCTCCGCGACTGCGGGCAGGGCAGGGGCGTGCGACTGGCGTTCCAGCCAGACGGTGAGCGCGTATTGCACCGCGAAGAGGCCGGCGGGAATCCAGAACAGACTGCGCGCGCCAAGCCTCTCGAAGATCATCCCGCCCGCGAAATACATCAGCCCCGCGGAGCCGGACCACACGACGTTATAGATGCCCACCATCCGCTTCGTCCCTGCGCCTGACTCGCCGAGCGTGGCGAAGGCTTCCAGCGCGGGCCAAGTGAAACACATGCCGATGGTCCAGAAGACAAGAGTCAACATCACGCCTGCGAAGGAATTCAGAAGCCCGCCTGCAACCATCGCCACGGCCATGGCGGCGAAGCCGACCTTCAGCGACGTCGTCTGCCCGTGCCGCTCGGCGAAGCGTCCGCCGATCCATGCTGCCGGGACGTAGAGCAGCCCGTGCAGCGCGCACGTGAGCAGGTTCTCGCGGTTTCCGAAGCCGTGCTCCTGTTGAAGCAGGAAGAAGACGTAGTTTCCAAAGCAGGAGCAGGCGAGCGTGTTCAGCCCGGTGAGCAGGAATCCGATGGCCTTGCGCGAAGACATGCAGAAAGTTTTGAACCACTAACCGGCACTGACCGGCACTAATCCGAGGTGCTTGTGCGAGGCATATGTTCGATGGGGGAAGGCCATTTCCATCAGTGCAGGTTAGTGGAAGTTACTGGTTCTCGCGGCCCGATTTCCTCCAGCGCCTTGGCGCAATACCACTTCACCGCGTTGCTCATCGGCGGCTGGAGTTGCTCCAAATCCGCCGCGCTGCACCAGCGGATGTCGTGGTGCTCCTCGGTGGCGAGCGTCACGTCGCCGTTCACGGGGCGCGCCCAGTAAATCATTCCGATGTGCTCGTGCGTGTCCGAGATGCGGTGGATATCGAGGAATCGCGGGGCGATGAGCGCGCGCGTGCCCGGCTCGGTGGTGGGCGGCCGCTCGCCGATGAGTTCCACGTCCAGCCCGCTCTCCTCTTTGGCCTCGCGCAGCGCGGCGATCTCAGGGTCTTCATCCAGCTCGATGTGCCCGCCCAGCGGCAGCCACTTGCCCAGCTTCCGATGGAGGATGACGAGCACCCGCGCGTCGCGGACCACGAAGATGGCGACGGTGAAGTCTATCTTTTCGTGAAGGTGGGGCATGAGGAAGGGGATTAGTAATGAGTGCTCTGTAATCAGTCGGACTGCGCGGGCCGCACCAATGACTAATCACTCATCACTCGACACGGAACGATGTGCTACTTCCCCAGCCCGCGCACAAACCCATCCATGCGCGCCAGCCCCTTCTCGATATTCGCCATCCCCGTCGCGTAGCTCAGGCGGATGTAGTCGTCCGCGCCGAAGGCGATGCCGGGGACGGCGGCGACCTTCTCCTGTTCCAGCAGCCGCGCGCAGAAGTCGGCGGACTTGAGGCCAGTGCCGCTGATGTTCGGGAAGAGGTAGAACGCACCTTTCGCGTTCGCGCAGGTGATGCCGGGCATCGCGTTGAGCTTCGCGTGGGCAAAGGTCCGACGCTGGGAAAACTCAGCGAGCCACTTGGGCAGGTGTTCCTGCGAGCCGTTCAGCGCGGCGACCGCGCCCTTCTGCGCGAAGCTCGTCGGGTTGCTCGTGCTGTGGCCTTGGATGGCATCGATGGCCTTGGCAATCGGCTCGGGCGCAGCCGTCCAGCCCAGCCGCCAACCCGTCATGCTCCACGCCTTCGCGAAGCCGTGGACGATGATGGTGTGCTCGAAGTGCGCCTGGCTGAAACTCGCGACGCTCTTCACGACCGCGCCATCGTAAGTGAGGTGCTCGTAAATCTCATCGCTCATGATGAGCACGCCCTTCTCCACGCACACGTCGCCGAGCGCCTTGATTTCGTCGGGCGTGTAAACGCTGCCGGTCGGATTGCTCGGCGAGTTGAGGATGAAGAGCCGCGTGTTCGGCGTGATGGCCGCGCGGAGCTGCGCGGGCGTGACTTTGAACTCGGTCTTGTCCGAGGTCTCGAGGATGACGGGCGTCGCGCTGGCCAGCTTGACCATCTCCGGGTAGCTCAACCAATACGGCGCGGGGATGATGACCTCGTCGCCGGGCTGGCAGGTTGCGAGAATGACGTTGTAGCAGGAGTGCTTGCCGCCGCAGGAGACGATGATTTGCGAGGGCTTATAAGTGAGGCCGTTCTCGCGCTTGTGTTTGTCCGCGATGGCCTGCCGCAGCTCCGGGATGCCGGCGGCGGGCGTGTATTTCGTGAAGCCAGCGGCCAGCGCGGCGGCGCAGGCGTCCTTGATGTGCTGCGGCGTGTCGAAGTCCGGCTCGCCGGCGCCGAAGCCCACCACGTCGATGCCCTCGGCCTTCATCGCCTTGGCCTTGGAATCAATCGCCAGCGTGAGCGAGGGCGAAAGGCCTTTGGCGCGGTCAGAAATGCGATAGTTCATAAAGCGGCGCGGAGATTTGGGCAGTGAGGGGAGCCGCGCAAGGGGAAATTCGGCCGAACTATTGCTCGCGGAACACGCTTGCCGCCGGAAGCTCGCGGGATAATTGGCGGCCATCATGTTTCGTTCGGCTTACTCATCGCCCCGGACATTTCAGATGCACTAATCGGCTTCACGCGCTCCCTCTGGCAGTCAGCCGTCACCGTGCGATAACCTTCGATTTCATTGGCCGATAATCATTTGACACCCCTCTTGCCGCTGCCTAGCCTGCGGCGAAATTGAAGCGAGCAACCACCCGCAAAGCTGCGGGTGATTTCGTCTCCCGACCCGAAGCAAAACGAATTTTTACATGAGCGACACCACCACCGCCACGGCTCCCGCCGACGGCACTCCGCAAGTCTCCCACATCTCCGAGGCGGTCATCCGCATCGCAGGCAATTCGCAGGACGGCATCCAGGCCATCGGCGGTTTCCTCGCGCGTCTCGCGGGCCGCAGCGAGCAGGAGGTCATGACGTTCATGACCATTCCGTCAACGATTTCCGGTGGGCCGTCCATCTTCCAGGTGCGCATCGGCTCCGGCGAGGTTCTCAGCGCGGGCGACGAGGCGGACATGCTCCTCTGCTTCTATCAGCACAGCTATGAGGCGCATCTGGGCTCGCTGAAGCCCGGCGGCATCGTCCTCTACGACTCCGACCATGTGTCGGAAATCAATCCGGAGAACCTCAGCAAGTATCGCCATATCGGCCTGCCCATCTCGAGCTTGGTGGTCGAGGCTACCGGCGGCACGGGCCGCGAGAAGGGCAAGAATGTTTACTCGCTCGGCCTCATCGCGAAGATGTTCAACTTGGATGTGCCCAAGCTGCATCGCCTCTTGGGCGAGCGCTTCGCGGGCAAGGACCCGAAGGTGGCCGAGACGGCCATCGCGGCGTTCAACGGCGGCTACAGCCACACGCTCGCGACGGCGGCGGAGTTGTTCAAGTTCAAGCCCGGCGAGAATGTCGGGCTGAACCAAATCGTCATGGGCGGCAACGAGGCGCTCGCCTACGGACTCATCGCGGCGGGCGTGCGTTTCGGCGCGGGTTATCCCATCACGCCGTGGTCGGACATCATGGAATTGCTCCGCAAGGAACTGCCCAAATACGGCGGCTCCTTCATGCAGACCGAGGATGAAATCGCCGCCGTCTCAATGGCCATCGGTGCAAGCTGGGGCGGACGTGTGGCGGTGACGGGTTCCTCCGGCCCCGGCATCTCGCTGAAGACCGAAGCCATCGGTTGGGCGGTCATGGCAGAGATTCCGCTGGTCGTCGTGGACGTGCAGCGCGGCGGCCCCAGCACGGGCATGCCGACGAACGTGGAGCAGTCGGACTTGAACATCGCGTGCTTCGGCGGCCACGGAGATTCGCCGCGTGTCGTCATCGCGCCGAGCAGCGTGGAGGATTGCTTCTACACGGCGATTGAGGCCGTGAACATCGCGCGCAAATACAGCACGCCCGTCATCATTCTCACGGACCAAGGCATCGCGTCACGCATCGAGGCGTTCCCGATGCCGGACTTGGAAAAGATTTGTCAGGACATCTCGCCGGACCTCACGCCCGTCGCTGACCACAAGCCCTACGACCTGGCCGCGACGGACGGCATTACGCGCCATCTCGCCCCCGGCACACGCGTCGCCAGCGGCAAGTATCCCGTCGTCACCGGCCTTGAGCACGATGAGTTGGGCCACCCGACGGGCTCGCCGAAGCTCCACGTGCAGATGACGGCCAAGCGCCGCAACAAGATCAAGAAGCTCGGTGCAGACCTGCCGACGCCGGACGTCTTCGGCCCGCCCGAAGGCCAGGTGCTCCTCGTGAGCTGGGGTTCGAGCAAAGGCCCGGTGCAGGAAGCCGTGAAGCAAGCGCGCGCCGCTGGTGATGCTATTTCCGGCCTGCACATCAAATACATCAACCCGCTGCCGAACGGCCTGGAGAAAATCTTCGAGGCGTTCTCTCACGTGTTCGTCGTCGAGCTGAACGACGAGGGCTTCTACGGCTACGGCCAGCTCGGCGCGGTGCTGCGCGCCCGCTATTGCGACCCGAAGATCCGCGGCCTGAACAAGGTGGACGGCCTGACGTGGAAGATTCGCGAAATCCTCGACCGCGTGAAGGCGATGACGAAGTAAGTTCCCCCGCAAACTCAAACATATTTCAAGAAATGACCGCCCTCTCCTTCCCCTCTGAAACCCTCACCCGCACGGGCAACCTCAACCTCGTGCCCGTCCCGCCCCTTTCGGACGCCGACCGAAAAGGTCTTACGAAGAAGGAGGTCGCCGCCGACCACCCGACGTGGTGCCCCGGCTGCGGTGACTTCTCCGTGCTCGCGCTCTACTTCAAGCTCATCGAGAAGCGCAAGATGCACCACGAGAAGATCACCACCGTGGCAGGCATCGGCTGCTCCAGCCGCTTCCCCTACTTCGTGCAGGCGCACGGCGCGCACTTCATCCACGGTCGCGCGCTGCCCTTCGCCAGCGGCGTTTCGCTCTCTCGCCCGGACCTCCACGTCTTCGTCTTCGGCGGCGACGGCGATGCCTTCTCCATCGGCGGCAATCACTTCACCCACACCGCGCGCAAGAACGTAAAGCTGACCTATTGCGTAATGGACAACTGGGTCTACGGCCTGACCAAGAACCAGACCTCGCCCACCTCCCCGCTCGGCTACAAGTCCAAGACCGACGTTTGGGGCAGCGGTGACCGCCCCATCAACCCGATGAAGCAGGCCATCGCGGCGGGCGCGACCTTCGTGGCCCGCACCACGCACACGAACCCGAATCACGTCCTCCAGATGATGGAAGCTGCGATGGACCACGACGGCTTCAGCTTCATCGAGTGCCTCAGCGAGTGCACCGAGTTCTACCCCGGCGCCTTCGACGGCACGAACCCGCGCAAGGGCGGCCAGTTCCCGCTCGTCCCCGCCGACCACGACGTGACCGACGAATACGCCGCCTACAAACTTGCGGAGGAACTCATGCCCGGAAAATTCGGCATCCTCTACAAGGTCAACCGCCCGACGAAGAACGCGAACGAGGCGAAGATTGTCTCCACGAACCGCGAGAAATTCGCCGCACTCCCCGACTGGCAAATCCTCCAGAAGAATTTCGACCGGATGAAGTAGGCCGGGGCCGGAACCATTCGCAAAGCCCCGGTCGCAAGGCTGGGGCTTTTGCTTTCAAAGTAGCCACCGATGAAACACAGACTGAACCCGGAAGTGCAGCACGCGCTTGTTAAATCTGTGTTTCATCTGTGTTCCATCTGTGGCTAAAAAGAACCGCGCCTATGCCCATCTACGAATTCGCCTGCCCGAAGTGCCGGGTCATTTTCAACTTCCTCTCCCAGCGCATTAACCCTGACCGCAAGCCCATCTGTCCCAAGTGCGGCAATAAGAAGATGCGCAAGGAGATGAGCCGCTTTGCGATGACGAAGGGCTTGAAAGAATCCGCCGCACCGGCCGCTGGCGCAGATGCCCAGGGCGGCCCGCCGATGCCCGACATGGACGACCCGCGCGTCGAGCGCGCCATGATGGAGATGGAGCGCGACATGGAGCATCTCGACGAAAATAACCCCAAGCACATGGCGCACATGATGCGGAAGATGAAGGACATCATGCCGCCCGGCACCATGCCCAAGGAACTCGACATCGCCATCAAGCGCCTCGAAGCCGGCGAGGATCCGGAGAAAATTGAAGCCGACATGGGCGACGTGCTCGGCGACCTCATGGGCGGTGAAGGGGGTCCCGGTGGCGCGGGCGGTGCCTACTCGCACGACAGCGGCCTCCACGATTATTGAGCCCCGTTCCGCATCTTGGATTTGCCCTGGTGCGGTTCCGCTTCGCGGTGCCGGGCCGCGATTGAGATTTCGGGCGAGGATGGAATGCGCCGTCCTTGCGCTCCCCCCACTGGGTCGTTACCGTCCGCCCACAAAATGAACGAACCTAGAAGCAGTTTATTGGTCCCCATGGTCGTCGAGCAAACCGGTCGCGGCGAGCGCGGCTATGATATTTACTCGCGCCTGCTGATTGATCGCATCGTCTTTCTCGGCACGCCGGTGGACGACATGGTCGCCAACGTCATCATCGCGCAGCTCCTCTTCCTCCAGATGAACGACCCGAAGAAGGACATTCATCTCTACATCAACTCCCCGGGCGGCAGCGTCACGGCTGGCCTGGCGATCTACGACACGATGCAGTTCATGACCTGTGACGTGAACACCTACTGCATCGGCCAGGCCGCGAGCATGGGCGCGGTGCTGCTCTGCGGCGGCACGAAGGGCAAGCGCCACGCGCTGCCCAACGCCAACATCATGATCCACCAGGTGCTCGGTGGCGCGGAGGGCCAGGCCAGCGACGTGGAAATCCGCGTCAAGTATATGCTCAAGCTCAAGCAACGCCTGAACGCCATCATCGCCAAGCATACCGGGCAGAGCATCGAGGTCGTCGAGAAGGCCTGTGACCGCGACAACTTCATGTCCTCCGAGGAGGCGAAAGCTTTCGGCCTCGTGGACGAAGTCGTCGCCTCCCGCAAAGACCTCCCCGGCCTGCCCGACAAGAGCAGCGTGGTCGCGTAAGCGGTCCCGCTTTCAACTTTCAACTCTCCCCTCGTGGCTCGCCCGCACAACCTCACGCTCTGCTCCTTCTGCGGTAAGTCGCACGCCGAGGTGAAGAAGCTCATCGCCGGCCCCGGCGTTTATATCTGCGACAACTGCATCCACGTCTGCAAAGGCGTGCTCGACAAGGAACTCGCCGCTGACACGAAGCGCACTACGCCGAAGCTGAAGATTCCAAAGCCCGCCGCCATCAAGGCCGAGTTGGACCGCTACTGCATCGGGCAGGACCACGCCAAGAAGACCTTGGCCGTCGCGGTCCACAACCACTACAAGCGTATCATCCACGAGCGGAAGGCCACGAGTGGAACCGCCGCCGCGCGCGAGTCGAAGGCTGACGACGTGGAAATCGAGAAGAGCAACATCCTGCTCATCGGCCCCACCGGCTCCGGCAAGACGCTGCTCGCCCGCACACTCGCTCGCATCCTCGACGTGCCCTTCGCCATCGCCGATGCCACCACGCTGACCGAGGCCGGTTACGTGGGCGAGGACGTGGAGAACATTATCCTGCGCCTCCTCCAGTCGTGCGATTACGACGTGGGCCGCGCGCAGGTGGGCATCGTTTACGTGGACGAGATCGACAAGATCGCGCGCAAGACGGACAACGTTTCCATCACCCGCGACGTGTCCGGCGAGGGCGTGCAGCAGGCGCTCCTCAAGATGCTCGAAGGCACCATCTGCAACGTCCCGCCTACCGGCGGCCGCAAGCATCCGCAGCAGGAATACATCAAGGTGGACACCACCAACATCCTCTTCATCTGCGGTGGTGCGTTCGTCGGGTTGGACAAGGTGATTCAGCGTCGGCTGGGCAACCGCGTCATGGGTTTCAGCGCCGCGCCGCACCCGCTCAGTTCCGTCGAGAAGCGCGAAGTGCTGACGAAGGTCGAGCCGGAAGACCTGCTGGGCTTCGGCTACATCCCCGAGCTGATTGGCCGCCTGCCGATGGTCACCGTGCTGGAGGAACTCACCGAGGAACAGCTGGTCACCATCCTCACCGAGCCGCGCAATGCGCTCGTGAAGCAATACGGCAAGCTTCTCGGCATGGAAGACGTGACGCTGGAAATCACGCCCGACGCGCTGCGTGAACTCGCCGCGCTGGCCATCAAGAAGGGCACCGGCGCACGCGCCCTCCGCGCGTTGCTGGAGAAGCTCATGCTCGACGTGATGTATGACATCCCCGGCGACCACGATGTGGAGGCGGTGAAGATAACTGCGGCCGTCGTGCGCGGGGAACAGACGCCGCTAGTTCAGCGCAAGCCAGCGCAAGCGGCGGCGTAGCTTTAGGAGCGCGGACGCCAACCTCCGTGCTTCTTCACCCCACCGGCAGCGTGATGGTGAAGGTCGTTCCCCTGCCCAGCTCTGACTTCACCTTCACCTCACCTCGGTGCGTCTCGATGACGCGGGCCACGATGGCCAGGCCCAGGCCGGTGCCTTTCGCCTTCGTCGTCGCAAGCAGAGAACTGAAGGCCCTTTGCTGCTGCTCCTCCGTCATACCCGCACCAGTGTCCGTGAACTCGATGCGCACATGCGTCGGCTCCTTCTGCGTGCGGGGCTGGCGCAAGGCACGCGTGGTGATGGTGAGCCGCCCGCCTTCCGGCATGGCTTCGACGGCGTTGAGCGTGAGGTTGAGGAAGGCCTGTTCCAGTTGCGTGGCGTCACCGAGGACGGCGGGGAGCTGCGGGGCCAGCTCGCGCACGACCTCGACGCGTTGCTGGCGGAGCTTATGGCGCGTGAGCAAGCTGAGGTCGTCGAGGAGTTGGTTCACGTTCACAGGCGCGAGGCGCGGCTCCGTGCTGCGGGCGAAGTCCAGCACCTGTTCCACGACGCGGTTCAGGTGGTCCATCTTCTCGCCCATGATTTTGTTGTCCTGAGTGCGCGGGTCGCCGGGCGGGAATTTCAGGTCGAGCGAGTGGAAGAGCATCTTCATCACCGTGAGCGGATTGCGAATCTCGTGCGCGACCTCGGCGGCGAGCAGGCCCAGCGCGGAGAGGCGCTCGTTCTGCCGGAGCTGCTCTTCCACGTCCACGATGCGCTCGTAGAGCCGCGCCTTCTCGATGGCAATGCCGGACAACTCGGCGAGCGCGGTGAGGATGCGGACTTCCTCGTTCGCGAAAATGTGCGGCGCACCGCGATAGACATTCAGCACGCCCAACGCCTGCCCACTAAAGACCAGCGGCACGCTCAACAGCGCGACCAGCCCTTCCTGCCGTGCCATCGCAACATTATGGTAGCGGCCCGAGGTCTGGACGTTCTCGTCCTGAATGGGCCGGCAGCGGCGCACCACGTTGCCGACGAGACTCTCCGCGAGGTTTAGGCGCGACTTGTTCAAGTAGGCCGCGCCCGCCCCGTGGCTGGCGCGGAGGTCGAGCCACTCGCGCCGGTCGTCGAGCAGGAGCAGCGAGGCCATCTTCGCGTCCATGAGTTGGCAGGCTTCGCGGGTGATGACGCTGAGGGCATCGGCGAGGTTGAGCGTGGAGTTGATGGTCTGGCTGACGCTGGCGAGCGACTCGAAGAGGCGGGCCTTGAGGCGAAGCTGTTCGTAAAGCCAAGTGTTCTGAATGACGCGCGCGGCTTGCAGCGCCAGTTCCTCCAGCAACGCCTGGTCGTCCGCCGTAAACGCGTCGGCTCGCTCGGAGTCCACGTTCAAGACGCCGCGCACCTCGTTGTTGAGCAGGAGTGGCACGGCCAGCTCTGAACACACGCCGGGGCGCACGGCCACATAGCGCGGGTCGCGGGTCACGTCGCCGACGCGCGCGGGCTTGCCGGTGCGCGCGACCCAGCCGGTGATGCCCACGCCGATGGGGAGCTTGAAGTCGGCGAGGTCCGGCGTGAGGCCGTGCGCGGCCTGAATTTCGAGGAAGCGCGAAGTCGGGTTCACCAGCACGACGGAGCCGCTGGATGCGCGCATGAGCCGCACGGCCTCGCGGAGGATGAGCTGGAGCGCCTCCTGCGCATCGAGCGTGGAGTGGATGACGTGGCCGACCTGGTTGAGTAGTTCGAGCCGCTCGCAGCGGGCGCGGAGTTGTTCGAGTTCAGTGCTCATCAGCGCAGCCGCTGCGTCAGCACGATGCCGACGGCGGCGAAGAGGACTGTCGGTGTCCAGCCCGCGACCCAGCCGGGGACGTGGCCGCCGGTGCCCAGCACGAGCGAGAGTTTCGACAGGACGAAGAACGCAAACCCGATGCCGATGCTTGCCGCCACGCCGATGGCGACGTTGCGCCGGCCCGGGGCGGCTCCGAACGGCAGCGCGAGCAAGACGACCACGAAGCAGGTGAACGGCACGGCGAGCCGACCGTGGAACTGGGTGCTCAACTCGTCCGCCTTGCTGCCCGTCAGGCGCGGGTGCAGCCGCTGGTAGTCGAGAATTTCGGCGAGGCTGAAGCGGAGCTTCTTCGCCGCCCGCAGGGCGTTCATGGAGTTGACCTTGATTTCGCTGCGGATGAGGCGCGGCGATTCATCCAGCTCGGGGAACACCATGAGATTGGTGCGGGTGCGGAAGGGGTCAATGTTCGGCGGCTCGTAGGCCCACAGCTCGGCGTCGGTGA
Organism: Pedosphaera sp.; assembly: GCA_009695395.1. GTDB lineage: Bacteria > Verrucomicrobiota > Verrucomicrobiia > Limisphaerales > SXTU01 > SXTU01. The sequence goes on from SIBB01000039.1 coordinate 12,137, forward strand.
AGTGCCAGACGCCGTTCGTGTAAGCGGCGCGATTGGCGAAGAGGATGCGGCGGATGCCGTCGTGCCCGGTCCACGTCACGTTCACCCGGAGCATCTCGTGCGAGAGCAGGCCGTAGGCACCGATTTTCCACTCGTGGCCGGCCACGTCGTTGTTGAAGTTCACATCGCGCCGCCACTGGAGTTCGGTCTGCTGGTCGAGCTTGGTTTGATAGCGGTTCAATACGTCGTCCTTCGCCTCCTCCGCGCGCGGGCCGATGATTTCACTCGCGACAAATAGCGCCACGCTGAACACAACGCCCACCACCAGATACGGCGCGGACAGCCGCCACAGACTTACGCCTGCTGCGCGGATGGCGACGAGTTCGTGGTGTTTGCCGTGCTGCGCCAGCGCGTAGAGGAGCGCGAGCAGCAGGCCCATCGGCAGCACGGTGGGGAGCAGCTCCGGCAGCTTGAAGACGTAGAACTCCGCGATGTCCCAACCGTTGAGGCCCTTGCCCTGGAGCATCGGCAACTCATTCATGAGGTCGGCGGAGACGAAGAAAATGAGGAAGCCGCCCAAGCAGTAAAGCAGGGGAATCATCAACTCGCGCAGTAGGTAGCGGTCGAGCAGGCGCATCGCGGCAGAGCGTAGGGGGAGAAATCAGCAGTCAGCAATCAGCAATCAGCGGTCAGCAGGGCGAGGTCCGTCCGCTCACTCCTTTGGCTGCCCTCTGCCCGCCGTTGCAGAAAGATGCGCACACAAGCACAGTCCGCACCCAGATGACGCGACATTCCTATTTATTCTCCGCCACCGAGCGTTGGCTCTGCATCGGACTGGCTGCGTGCGCGCTGGCTTCCCTTGCTGGCGCAGCGCCGGGCGAGGTGAGCTTCACGCGGGACATCGCGCCGATTCTCGCCAAGAAGTGCATCACCTGCCACGGGCCGGAGAAGGCAAAGGGCAATTACCAGCTCCACAACTTCGAGACGTTGTTGAAGCCCGGTGCGAGCAAGTCCGCGTCCGTCACGCCCGGCCAGCCGGCGAAGAGCGAACTGTTCCGCCTGCTCACCACGACCGACGCCGACGACCGGATGCCGCAGAAGGACGACCCCTTGCCAAAGACGCAGATCGCGCTCATCGAAAAGTGGATTCAGCAGGGCGCGAAGTTCGACGGGCCGGACGCGAAGGCACACCTCGCGTCGCTCATCCCGCGCGTGCCCCATCCGAATCCGCCCGCCAGCTATGGGCGCCCCGTGCCCGTGGCTGCGCTGGCGTTCAGCCCGGATGGCAAACAGCTCGCGGCCAGCGGTTATCACGAAGTTACGGTCTGGGAGTCGGCTACCGGCAAGCTGCTTCGGCGTGTGAAAAACATGCCGCAAAAAATCCAGGCGCTCGCGTGGCATCCTCAAGGTCAGTGGCTCGCGGTCGGTGGCGGCTCACCCGGTCAATCCGGCGAAGTCGTGCTGGTGGATGCGACGACCGGCGAGGTCGCGAAGGTGCTCGCGACGACGATCGACATCGTGATGACGCTGGCCTTCGCCCCGGACCGCAGCCGGCTTGCTGCGGGCGGCGCGGACAACGCCGTTCGCGTTCTCTCCGTTCCCGATGGCAAGGAACTCCGGCTCCTCCAGCAGCACGCGGACTGGGTGCTGGGCCTCGCATTCAGCCCCGATGGCAAGCACCTCGCCAGCGCCAGCCGTGACCGGACGGCGCGGGTCTTCAACCTCGAGACGGGCGACATCGAGGCCAGCTACATGGGCCACGAAGCGCCCGTGTCCGGCGTCGCGTTCACGGAGGATGGCAAGTCCGTCTATTCCTGCGGGCGCGACAGGGACGTGCATTACTGGCCGGCGAAGGACGCGAAGAAGTCCGGCAAAATCTCGGGCGCGGAGAGCGAGTTGTTCCGCGTGCTGCTGGCGGGCGACCATGTGTTCAGTTGTGGGGCGGACGCACAGGTGCGGCAGCACAAGCTCGACGACCGCTCCCTCGTCCGCGCTTTCACCGGTCACGGCGACCGCGTCTATGCGCTTGCCGCGCACCCGCCCGGCAAGTGGCTGGCGAGCGGCGCGCACAACGGCGAGGTGCGGGTGTGGAACTGGGAAGATGGCAAGACAGTATCGAGTTTCATCGCCATGCCGTAGCAGTGCCCCGGTTGGCGAAACTTGTTTCAATCCCGCAGCTTGCATTCACGTCCACTCCTCGCTAGAAAACTGGCGAACCAAAAACCTTATGATCCGCATCCCTGGCGAACCCGGAAAAGATCTCTGCGACAAACATCTCGGCATCACCCGCCGCGACATCCTCCGCATCGGCGGCTCCGGCCTGATGGGCCTCTCCCTCGGCGGCGCGATGAAGCTCCAAGCCCTTGCCAATCCCGCCACCGGTGGCCGCGGCTGGGGCAAGGCCAAGAGCGTGATCATGATTTACCTCCAGGGCGGCCCGTCGCACCTCGACCTGTGGGACCCGAAGGACAACGTGCCCGACAACGTGAAGTCCGTCTTCGCGCCCATCGCCACCAAGCTCACCGGGGTCAAATACACCGAACTCCTGCCCAAGCTCGCGCAGGTGAACGACAAGTTCACCATGATCCGCTCGATGAGCTACACGCCCAATGGCCTGTTCAACCACACCGCCGCCATCTAC
>SIBB01000040.1 GCA_009695395.1 Pedosphaera sp.
CCATGCCGCTGATGAGTTGGCCGGTGTGGCAGAAGGGCACGCCGCAATCCATGCAGCGCCCGCCCTGCTCGCGGAGCTTCGGCTCCGCCATGTGGTCGTGGAACTCGCGCCAGTCGGCCGTGCGCGCGAGCGGCGAGCGGTCAGCGGGAAGTTCGCGGTTGAATTCGAGGAATCCAGTGGGTTTGCCCATGAGTCAGTGGAGGAAAGTGGCTTCGGTGTTCGTTTGGTTGCGGTGTGTCGGTCGGTGCGAATCAACCGCCACCCACGCGCGCGGCGTCCTTGGAGTTTTCCTCGAAGGCGGCGTTGAGAGCATCGTCCCCGGTGAGCCCGGCGGCTTGGGCTTTCTTGATGGCTTGGAGCACGCGCTCGTAGTCCTTCGGCATGACCTTCACGAACTTCGGCACGTTCGCGTTCCAGAGCGCGAGGACGTTGCGGCCCTTGTCGGAGCCGGTGTAGAGGACGTGCTTCGCAATCAGCGCGCGCAGGTCGGCGATTTCATCGGGGTTCTCCAGCTTCTGCAAGCCGACCATCTGCTTGTTGCAGTTGCGGGCGAAGGTGCCGTCCTCGTCGAGCACGTAGGCGACGCCGCCGCTCATGCCCGCCGCGAAGTTGCGGCCCGTCTTGCCTAGCACGATGACCGTGCCGCCGGTCATGTATTCGCAACCGTGGTCGCCGACGGACTCGACGACCGTCTTCACGCCGGAGTTGCGGACGCCGAAGCGCTCGCCGGCCATGCCGCGGAAGTAAGCCTCACCAGCGGTCGCGCCGTAGAGGGCGACGTTGCCGATAATCATGTTCTCCTCGGCGCGGAAGGTGGAGCCACCGGGCGGGTAGATGATGAGCTTGCCGCCGGAAAGGCCCTTGCCGGCGTAGTCGTTGGCATCGCCTTCGAGACGAATGGTTACGCCGGGCGGGACGAACGCGCCGATGCTCTGGCCAGCCGAGCCTTTGAAGTGCAATTGAACCGTGTCTTCGGGTAAGCCCGCTGCGCCGTGGCGACGGGTGATTTCGTTGCCGAGAATCGTGCCGACCACGCGGTTGACGTTTCGGATGGGCAACTGGACGACGACCTTTTTCTTCTCATCAATCGCCGGCTTGCACGCGTCGAGCAGGTGCGTCATGTCGAGCGACTTCTCCAAGCCGTGGTCTTGTGCCATCTGGCAGTAGCGGCCGACGCCATCGGCCACATCGGGCGCGTGCAGGATGCTGGAGAGGTCGAGACCGCTCGCCTTCCAATGTTCGGCGGCTTTGCGGGCTTCGAGCCGGTCCACGCGACCGACCATCTCGGCGATGGTGCGGAAGCCGAGTTGCGCCATGAGCTCGCGAACTTCCTGGGCGATGAAGGTCATGAAGTTGACCACGTCCTCGGGCTTGCCGGGGAAGAGGCCGCGCAGCTTCGGGTTCTGCGTGGCGACGCCGACGGGGCAGGTGTTCAGATGGCAAACGCGCATCATGATGCAGCCCATCGCGACGAGCGGGCCGGTGGCGAATCCAAATTCCTCCGCGCCGAGCAGCGCGGCCATGATGACGTCTCGACCGGTCTTCAACTGGCCGTCCGCCTCGACGGCGATGCGCGAGCGCAGGTTGTTCAACACGAGCGTCTGGTGCGTCTCGGCGAGGCCGAGTTCCCACGGAATGCCCGCGTGCTTGATGGAGGTCTGCGGCGACGCGCCAGTGCCGCCGTCGAAGCCGGAGATGAGCACGACATCCGCGTGCGCCTTGGCGACGCCGGCGGCGATGGTGCCCACGCCCACTTCCGCGACTAGCTTGACGCTGATGCGGGCACGGCGGTTGGAGTTCTTGAGATCGTGAATCAGCTCCGCGAGGTCTTCGATGGAGTAGATGTCGTGGTGCGGAGGCGGGGAAATCAAACCGACACCGGGCGTTGAGTGCCGAACCTTCGCGATCCACGGATAGACCTTGGTGCCGGGAAGCTGGCCGCCTTCGCCGGGCTTCGCGCCCTGCGCCATCTTGATTTGCAGCTCGTTGGCGTGCGTGAGGTAGAGGCTCGTGACGCCGAAGCGCCCGGACGCGACCTGCTTGATGGCGCTGTTCTTCGAGTCGCCGCGCTCGTTGGTCCACGCGTAGCGCGCGGGGTCTTCGCCGCCTTCGCCGGTGTTGCTCTTGCCGCCGATGCGGTTCATCGCGATGGCGAGCGTCTCGTGCGCCTCGCCGGAGATGGAGCCGTAGCTCATCGCGCCGGACTTGAAGCGCTTCATGATGACGGCGACCGACTCGACCTCCTCGATGGGAATCGCCGTGGCGGGCTTAAACTCCAGCAGGCCGCGCAAGGTGTAGATGTCCTTGAGTTGGGTGTTCACCAGCGCGCTGTATTCCTTGAAGGTCTTGTAATCCGCGTTGCGGACGGCCTTCTGGAGCTTGTGGACGGTCTGCGGGTTGAAGAGATGAATTTCGCCGTCCGCGCGCCATTGATACTGGCCGCCAGCCTCGAGCGTGTGGCCGTTCGTGGGCCGGTCGGGGAACGCGTGCTCGTGGCGGGTCAGAACTTCCTTCGCGATGTCCTCGATGCTGATCCCGGCGACGCGCGAGGCGGTCCAGGTGAAATACTTGTCAATGACCGCGTCGCTCAAGCCGATGGCCTCGAAGATTTGCGCGCCGCGATAGCTCTGGATGGTGCTGATGCCCATCTTGGAGGCGACCTTCACGATGCCCTTCACGGCCGCCTTGGTGAAGTTCTTCACGGCGGTCTTGTGGTCCACGCCGACGAGCAGCCCCTGCCGAATCATGTCGTCCAGAGTTTCGTAGGCGAGATACGGATTGATGGCGCCGCAGCCGTAGCCGATGAGCAACGAGAAGTGATGCACCTCGCGCGGTTCGCCGGACTCGAGCACGAGGCCCACGCGCGTGCGCGTGCCCTCGCGGATGAGGTGGTGATGCACGCCGGCCACCGCGAGCAGCGCGGGGATGGGCGCGTTGTCTTTATCCACGCCACGGTCGGAGAGGATGATGATGTTCGCGCCGTCCTTGATGGCCTTGGTCGCGGCCTCGCACAACTCGTCCATCGCCTTCTCCAAACCCGCCGTGCCTTCCGACGCTTTGAACAGCGTGAGCAGCGTGGCGGACTTGAAGTGCGGGTGGTTGAGGTGCTTGAGCTTGGCGAACTCCTCGTTGCTGAGGATGGGCTGCTTCAACTCGATGAGCCGGCAGCTCTCGGGCTGCGGATTGAGCAGGTTGCGCTCGGAGCCGATGGTCGTCTCGGCGCTCGTGACAATCTCCTCGCGGATGCAATCAATGGGCGGGTTCGTGACCTGCGCGAAGAGCTGCTTGAAATAGTTGTAGAGCAACTGCGGCTTCTGCGAGAGCACCGCGATGGGCGTGTCCGTGCCCATCGAGCCGACGGCCTCGACGCCGTCGCGTGCCATCGGGACCATCAGCATCCGCAAGTCCTCGAAGGTGTAGCCGAACGCGGATTGCCGGTGCAGCACGGTGTCGTGGTCCGGCTCTGGCAGATGCGGCGCGTCAGGGAGCTTGTCCAGCTCGACCATGTTCTCGTTAATCCACTGGCGGTAAGGCTGAGACTTGCAAATGGCTTCCTTGATTTCCTCATCGGCCACAATGCGGCCCAGCGCAGTGTCCACGAGGAACATGCGGCCCGGCTGGAGACGGCCCTTGTGCAATACGCGCTCCGGAGCGATGTCCAAGACGCCGACTTCTGACGCCATGATGACGAGGTCGTCTTTCGTGACGTAGTAGCGGGAAGGACGCAGGCCGTTGCGGTCGAGGCACGCGCCGATTTGCACGCCATCCGTGAAGGCCACGGACGCGGGACCATCCCAGGGCTCCATGAGGCAGGAGTGATATTCGTAGAACGCCTTGCGTTCGTCGCTCATGGACTCGTGATTCGTCCACGGCTCGGGGATCATCATCATCATCGCGTGCGCGAGCGGGCGGCCGCCGAGCACGAGCAGTTCGAGGCAGTTGTCGAACATCGCCGAGTCGGAGCCGTTCGGGTTGATGATGGGGAAAATCTTCTTGATGTCCTTGCCGAAGAGGTCGCTCTCGAACATGGACTGGCGGGCGTGCATCCAGTTGATGTTGCCGCGCAGCGTGTTGATCTCGCCGTTGTGCGCGATGTAGCGATACGGGTGCGACCGCTCCCAGCTCGGGAAGGTGTTCGTCGAGAAGCGCGAGTGGACCAGCGCCAGCGCCGACTCCATGTCCGGGTCGCGCAGCTCGGGGTAATACGCATCCACCTGCGCGGGCATGAGCATGCCTTTGTAAACAATGGTCCGGCAGGACACGCTCGGCATATACCACTCCTGCGTGCCGCGCTCGCCGGAGTTGCGGATCTCGGTCAGCGCGCGCTTGCGGATAACGTAGAGCTTCCGCTCGAAGGCAAGTTCGTCCTTCGCCTTGCGGACATTGCGCTCGATGAAGCACTGGCGAATGGCCGGTTCCGTCGCGACCGCCGTGGGTCCGAGCGAGGAACTGTCCGTGGGCACCGTGCGCCAGCCGAGGACCGAGTGGCCCTCCTCGCGCACCACGCGCTCGAAGACGCGCTCGCAGTGGTGCCGGTCGGTCTCGTCCTTCGCCATGTAAATCATGGCCACGCCGTAGCGTCCGGGCGCGGGAAGCACGAAGCCGTTCTCCTTCGCCGCCTTGGTGAAGAACTTGTGCGGGAGCTGAATCAGGATGCCCGCGCCATCGCCCGTGTTCGGCTCGCAGCCGCACGCGCCGCGATGGTCGAGGTTGACGAGAATCTGGATGCCCTGCTGGACGACCTCGTGGGACTTCTTGCCCTTCATGTTCACGATGAACCCGACGCCGCAGGCGTCGTGCTCGAACTGAGGGTCGTAAAGTCCCTGCTTGGGCGGCAATCCTTGCCACCGCGTTTGCGTGCTCATTTGTTGGTCGTTCATCGTCACTGGCTGGCCGGCATTCATCCCGGCATGGAAAGCTTCCCTCGCTGTCGGAAAAACAGATTCAGTCTGGTCGCGCTGAAAAAAGCGGCGCGACGTTAACAAACCACTTCGTGGGTGCAACGGCTTTTTGCATTCCCGCGTCCGCCTCGCCGCCAAACGAACCGGACCACTCCCGCGCCGAATCCCTCGGGCTGCCAGTGGCGAACATGCAGTCGCTTCATGAGCGTCCTCCCTCCCTCGCAGGGATGAGGGCCGGGGAGAGGGTGAAACGTGCGGCGTTTTGTGACAACGAATGCGACATCCCTCTGGCCCAGCAAGAAACTGGGTGCCCCCCTTGGCTGTCCATGTGTGCGAAAGGGGGTTTTCCACAAAGATTGAACTTTGCCCACCCGCGCCCACTCCCTATAAGAGACCGATGCTGCCGACGTTACTCTCCGCGGGCGGGCCGGTTGTGTGGCTGCTGCTGCTCCTGAGCGCAGTGGCCATCGCCGTGTTTGTCGAGCGGGTGCTCCACTTCCACCGCGCGCAAATCAATTCCGCTGAGTTCCTCGCCGGCGTGCGCACGGTGCTCAAGCGCGACAACGTCGTCGAGGCGCTCTCCATCTGCGACGCCACGCCGGGCCCCGTCGCGCGGCTCGTGAAGAACGCCATCCTGAGCCGCGAGCGCGGTCGCGAGGGGGTGCGCGAGGCGCTGGAGGACACCGGGTTGCAGGAGGTGCCGCGCTTGGAGGAGAAGTTGAACATGCTCGCCACCATCGCGCAGATCGCGCCGCTGCTCGGGCTGCTGGGCACGGCGCTGGGCTTCATCAAGATGTTCGGCGTGATGGAGAGGGAGGGGCAGTTCGCGCACGCGGCGCTGCTCACCGGCGGCGTCTGGCAGGCGTTGGTCTGCACGGCGATGGGGCTGGCCGTGGCGATTCCCTGCTACGTCGGCTACAACTACCTCGTCAGCCGCGTGAACCAGATCGTCCTCGACATGGAGAAGTCCTCGAACGAAATCTTGAACCTCGTCACGGGCGAGAATGGGAAGGCAGCGGCCAGCAGCCAGCGGCCAGCGGCCAGCAAATAACCACACCCGCCATTGCCCATGCGATTCCCCCGACACGCGCGCATCTTCAAAGGCCAACTCGACGCTGCGCCGTTCGCGGGGGTGTTCTTCCTAGTCCTGATCTTCATCACGTTCAACTCGCAGCTCGTCTTCACCCCCGGCGTGCGCGTGGAGCTGCCACAGGCGGAGGGTCTGCCGGGCACTGCGAATCCGACGATCTCCGTGGTGGTGGACCGCAGCGGACAGTTCTACTTCGAGAACCAGATCATCGCCGAGCCAGAGCTGAAGCAACGGCTCCTCGCCGCTGCTGAGAAGACGCGGAACAGCGGCGCACAGCTCACGCTCGTGGTCCTCGCGGACACGCTCACGCCCAACGCGGTGCTCTTCCAACTTGGCGAGTTGGCCCGCGAGGCTGGCATCAAGGAGTTGCTGCAAGCCACGCGTCCGGGCACTCCGCCCGCGCCTCGCAAGGCACCGCTCCAATGAGTGCCATCGGGCCAAAAGCGGGGGCGTGGTCGCGGCGCCGTTGGGTCGCAGTGGTGCTCGGTATGTTCGCCTTGCACATCGCCGTGCTGTTTGTGGTTTCCTCCCGGCAGGAAAGAATTTCGAGGCGCGCCGAGTCTCGTGCCTCCGTTCGATGGCTTACCGATCCCGTGGGTGCGCGCAAGACGCTCGACGCGCTCCTGCTCACCGACCCGACTCAGTTTGCGATGGTTCACTCGCGCGGTTTCTCCGGCGCGGCGTGGCTGCGGACGCAATCGCCGGACTACCGCCCCGCAGAGTGGACCGAGGCGGAGCGTTCCCTCGCGCAGCCCACCCAGCTTCTGGGCGGCGCGTTTCGGCAGGCCGCCACCGCGAGTGAGCAGCCCCTTTTCGATCCCGCGCGGAAACCTGCCATCGCTCCGCCGCTCATCGCCGTCTCACAACCACCGCTGCGCGTCCGCTCGCAGTTGCTGGTGGAAGGCGCCGCCCGACTCCGTCCGCTCGTTCAGCCCCCGACCCTCAAGTCATGGCATCACTCCGACGTGCTCGCGGATACCCGCGTGCAACTGCTCGTCACCCCCGAGGGGCTTGTATTCTCGCCGCGCCTGGCCGGAGCCACCAGCGCGAAGGACCTGGTGCAACGCGCCGCCGACCTCCACGCGCTGGAGTTGACCCGGCAGCTCCGCTTCGAGCCAGCGGCGAAGAACAGCCGCACCTCCCTCGAAGGGGTGCTCATCTTCCAATGGCACACGACTGAGCCGCCCACAGCCGCGAAGCCGTGACATGACGCCCGAGGCCGTCATTTTAACCTACGTAGTTGTGTTGATGGGAGCCGTGACCGCCATCGGCGTGCTCCACGAGCGCAGGCGTCGCCGATTCGAGCCGGAGCCGACCGAGGATCACGTCTTCCGGTGCCGCAAGTGCAGCTACGTTTACACGGACGACGAGGACGTTGAGCTGTCTCGCTGCCCGAGTTGCGGAACCTCGAACGAGGTCGTGGAGTTTTAGCGGCAGAAGTCAGAAGCCAGCTGATTAGCCGAATGTCGAAGCGCTTTCGAATATCGTCTCCTGACTTCTGACTGGGGCTCGCCCCGTCAGTTCCCCGTCTTCACCTCGACCACATCATGCGCTCCCGCCTCCTTCACGCCGGCGGCGGTCACACGGATGTAGCGGGCGCGCTTGCGGAGTTCGGGCAAGTTCGCCGCACCGAGGTAGCCCATGCCGGATTGGATGCCGCCGATGAGCTGTGCCAGTGTGCGTTCGAGCGGGCCCGAGACTTCCTTCAGCGCCTCGACGCCTTCCGCCGCGACCTTGCGCGTGGCGTCCGCCGTGCTGTGGCCGTAGCGCGCGGCGGAGCCGGCCTTCATCGCGGCGAGACTGCCCATGCCACGGTATTGCTTGAAGAGCTTGCCGCCGATTTCGAGAATTTCCCCCGGCGCTTCCGCACAGCCCGCCAGCACGCCGCCGCAAATCACCGCTTGGGCCAAGGTCAGCGCCTTGACGATGTCGCCGGACTTGGTGATGCCGCCGTCGGCGAGGAGGGTGACCTTCTTCTCCGCCGCCGCGCGTGAGCAGACGTAGAGCGCCGTCATCTGCGGAATGCCCACACCCGCCACGACGCGCGTGGTGCAAATGGAGCCGGGGCCTTGGCCGACCTTGATGATGTTCGCGCCTGCATCTGCGAGGAAGCCCACGCCCGCCGCGCTGGTGACATTGCCCGCGATGATGGGCAGCTTCGGAAATGCGTCGCGCAGCATCTTCACCGTGTCGCCCACGCCCTTCGTGTGGCCGTGCGCCGTGGACACTGCGACCGCGTCGAGACCGCGCTCCACGAGGCCGCTGACGTGCGCGAGGATGAGGTCGCGATCCAGCTCGCCGAAGGCGTTGCGCGTCGCGCTCACCGCCGCGCCGCAGACAAGGCGGAAGTGCGCGTCGCGCGCCGGCTTGAACTGTGCCGCGCGCTCGGACGTGATGCGCTCGATGTCGCTCATCGTGAAGAGGCCGCGCAGCCGGTCCTCGTCGTCCACGACGAGGAGCTTGTGGATGCCGGGATGGTCGTTGAAGAATTTGTCCGCCGCCGCGATGGGGTTCTTGCCCAGCTTCTTCTCCGTCAGGGTGAAGACTTGGTCGCGCGGCGTGAGCGCGTCGGAGACTTTGCGCTTGGCGTAGCGCGGCTTGACGACACTGCCCGAGAGCAGGCCGAGCAACTTGCCCTGTTCATCCACGACCGGGAATGTGCTGAAGGCGAAACGCTTCTCCTCAATGCGCGCGAGCACATCGCCGATGAACTGGTCCGGCGAAACCTTGATCGGCTCCTGAATGAGCCCGTGGACGTGGTTCTTCACGCGGCTGACTTCGGAGAGTTGCTGCTTCTCCGGCATGTTGTAGTGGATGAGGCCCAACCCGCCGTTGAGCGCCATCGCGATGGCCATGCGCGCCTCGGTCACGGTGTCCATGTCGGAGGAGACGACGGGGATGTTGAGTTGGAGGCTGTCCGCGAGCGTGGTGTCGAGCTGGGTGTCGCGCGGGAGGATTTCGGAGTAGAGCGTGGCGAGCGTGACGTCGTCGTAAGTCAGCGCGGTGCCGGACTGATTCGGGAAGAAGCGTTCCGCAGTCTGGTAAAACTCGGTGTCGAGGGAATTAGCGGCGTTGGAATTTGCCATGCCATTTAATGCACGGCGGGAGCGGCAGCTGGCAAGGAGCAAGTAATCAGCGATCAGTTGCAGGGGAACTCGACGAACGGGCCGATGCTAAGACCGCCCGCCGGTCCTGCCCTTCAACTCCGCCGCGAGTTGCTGGCCCAACTGCTCCGGCTCCTGCGATTTGCGCTGCGCCTCGGCGCGCTGCGCCGTCCCGTCGAGGAAGGACACCACCCGCAGCCGTAGCTGATGGCCGAGCACCTCCGCGTAGGCTGCCATGGGGCTGGCGCAGCCGCCGCCCATCGCGCGCAGGAAGGCGCGCTCGGCGCGGACGCACAGGTGCGTGTTGCCGTGGTTCAGCTTCTCGCAGACTGGCCCGATGCGGTCGTTGCCCGCGCGCACTTCGATGCCCACCGCCGCCTGTCCCACGGCTGGAAGCATCTCCTCCGGTTCCAAGCGCACGGCCAGCAAGCCTGCCGGCACGCCCTCGCCGGTAAGCGTGCCGTTGGGCATGATGCGGAAGTTGAGCCGTTCCAAGCCGGCGGCGGCGAGGAGGATGGCGTCAAAGTCGCTGCGCTCGGAAAGCTTCACCAACCGCGTCGGCACGTTGCCACGCAGTTCGACGACTTTCGCGCTCGGGCATGCCACAAGCAGAAGCGCACGTCGGCGCGTGCTGCTGGTGGCGACGATGGTGCCCGCTGGGAGGGCTGCCAGCTTGAGCTTTGGAGCGAAGCCCCGGCGCACGTGCTGGCCGGGCTTCCACTCCACGGTTTCCTGCTTCGCCGCCTCGGAGCGAACGAACCCGGCATCGCGGTAGATGAGCACATCGCGCACGTCGGCGCGCTTGCAGACGGCTTTCAGCACGAGGCCAGCAGGCAGCTCCGTCGGCAAATCTTTGAGGCTGTGCACCGCGAGATCGGCCTCGCCGTTGAGCAGAGCGACTTCGAGCTCCTTGGTGAAAAGCCCCTTCGGCAGCGAGGCGTCGGGGTTCATCAACGACGCGGACTGAAGCTTGTCGCCGGTGGTCTTGATGATGCTCAACTCGAACTGGAGTCCCGGAAACGCCGTGCGGCACTGTGCGAGCACGGCGTTGGCTTGCGCGAGCGCGAGGGCGCTGCCACGGGTGGCGATGATGATTGGGCGGGGGGACGGCATGGGAGTTTTAGCCACAGATGGAAACAGATGAAACACAGACCGGGAGGCCGACACGGCGCGGTGCGCAGGGAAAGTTCAAGTGACTGGCCTTCATCTGTGTTTCATCTGTGTCCATCTGTGGCCAAGAATCGTTTTACTCGTTCCCGAACGCGAAAGTAGATCCTGACGAGCCGGGTGGCCCGGGTGGCGCGGTCAGCAACGCCTTGGCCTTGGCTCGGATGATGGACTCGCACACGAGCAGTTCCTCGCGGCGGAGTTTGAGGTGGTCGTCAGCGATGGTTTGCAGGTCGTCCACGTTGTAGAGGTAAACGTCGTCGAGGAAGTTGACCTCCGGCTCGATGTCGCGGGGGACGGCGATGTCAATGAGCAGCAGCGGGCGCGCGTGCCGCAGGCTGTGCAGCGGGGCGAGCTTCGCGCGCGTCAGGACATAGTGCGGCGCGCTGGTGCTGCTGATGATGATGTCAATCAGCGCGAACTCCGTGTGCCACTCATCGAAGTGGACAGCCCGTCCGCCTAACTCCGCAGCCAGTGCCACGGCACGGTCGTGCGAGCGGTTCGAGACGATGACGCTCTTCGCGCCGCGACTCAGCAGCGCGCGCGCGGTCTTCTCGCTCGTGTCGCCCGCACCGATGACCATCACGGTGCGGCCAGTGAGCGTGTCAAAAATCTTCTCCGCCAGCTCCACTGCCACGGACGCGACGGATACGCTGCCGCGCTGGATGTTCGTTTCGGTGCGGATTTTCTTGGCCACGTTGAAGGCGGTCTGGAATGCCTTGTTCAAACGTCGCCCGGTGTGCCCGTGCTTCAGCGCGAGGTCGTAGGCCTGTTTGAGCTGGCCAAGGATTTCCGTCTCGCCTAGCACCATCGAGTCGAGGCCGGCGGCGACCTTGAAGAGATGTTCGACGCTGTGCAGTTCGCCGAGTTCGTAGAGTTCGGTGCCCAGCGGCTCGGTGTAATTGTGGTGCGCGAGGAGGAATCGGCGCAGCTCGCTCACCGCCGCCTGTGGCTCGGCGCTGGTGGCGGCGTAAATCTCCACGCGGTTGCACGTTGAGAGAATCACGGCCTCCTCGATGAGGCCGCTCTCGCGCAGTCGGCGCGTGGCGTCGGCCACGGTCGTCTCGGCAAAGGCGAACCGCTCCCGCACCGTGAGGGGCGCGGTGCGATGGCTGAGGCCGAGAGCGAAGATGGGCATGGAACGCTAGGAGCTGGGGAATAGCGAATGGGGAATGGGGCCGCGAGCAACCGAACGCCGAGCTCTTCTCGGCAATCGGCAATCGGCAATCGGCAATCGGCAATCGTTGCTCACGGGTTGTGAATTCCCGACAGGAGGTTGAAGCCCCAGAAGGTCAGCAGCACAAAGGCGAAGCTTCCGACCGCGCCCCAAGCGAACTTTCGTCCGCCGGGGGAGAACCGCCAGCGCGCGACGAGCAGGCCCACATACAGCAGCAGCACGAACACGGACCAAAGGACCTTCGGGTCGGCCAGCGGGTTCGCGGACTGGGCCTGCTTCAGGAGCATCGGGGAGAGCGCCAGCCCCGCCGCCAGCAGCACCACGCCGCACAGCAGGAAGCGGCCGATGACCACTTCCAGTCCCTGGATGGAGGGCAGCGCGGAGACGAGGGCGCGGAGCTTGTGGAATTTCAGGTCGTGTTCCTGCGTGAGATACATCACGCCCGCCGTCGACCCGAGGCCAAACGCGCCGTAGGCCAGCAGGATCAGCGCGACGTGCAGGCTCACCAGCCCACCGGAGAAATCGGGCCGCGGCCCCTTCGGGTCCAGCGCGGGCATCAGCGCGAAGACGCCCATCGCGAAGAGCACCGGCGAGACGAACGCGCCGAGGAAGCGCAGGCGGGGTAGGGCACCGATGACGAGGAAGGCCGCCACGATAGTCCACGCGGTGAAGGTTGTGGCCTCGTAGAGATTGGTGACCGGGCAGCGCTCCAGGCTGAAGCCACGCTTCGCCATTGCGACCGTGTGCAGCACCGCCGCGCAGAGCAGCAGGAAGTATTGCCACCGCGAATCGTGCCGGAAGCCGCGACGCCAGATAAAAAAAGACCACGTCGCGCTCGCCCCGTAGAGCAGCACGGCCAGTCCGAAGAACCCACGGTCAGTCAGCATCGCAGGGCGAACTTATGGCGGAAGTGACGGAGGGCAACAAGCTCCAAGGTCAGGAGTCAGGATCCAGAAGTCAGAATGTAATCGCTGGCTGACCGCAGATCGCCGACCGAAAAACTTCTCGCTACTGACTTCTGGCTCCTGCCCTTGGTAGCCTCCGACCCCATGAACCGCCGCGCGATGCTTGCACTGCTCCTCGCGGCGCCTGCGTTGCCGGCCCGGGCGGCGGGCGTCAGCTACGTCGCATCGAAGGAAGTTCCGCCCGCCGTGCCGCGTGAGTTTCGGGGCGCGTGGGTGGCCACTGTTGGAAACATTGACTGGCCCTCGAAGGCCGGCCTCACCACGCAACAGCAGCAGACGGAACTGCTCGCCTTGCTCGACAAGGCCGTCGCGCTTCGCCTTAACGCCATCGTCCTCCAAGTCCGACCCGGCTGCGACGCGCTCTACGACTCGAAGCTCGAGCCGTGGTCCGAATACCTCACCGGCACGATGGGCCGCGCGCCCGAGCCCTATTACGATCCGCTCGCCTTCGCCGTCGCCGAGGCGCACCGCCGCGGACTCGAGCTGCACGCGTGGTTCAATCCCTTCCGCGCCCGGCACGCCGCGGCGAAAAGTCCCGTGGCATCGAACCACATCAGCAAGACCCGCCCCGAACTCGTCCGCAAATACGGGCCGCTCCTTTGGCTCGACCCCGGCGAAGCCCTCGTCCACGAGCATTCCCTGCGCGTCATCCTCGATGTCGTGCGCCGCTACGATGTGGACGGCGTCCACCTCGACGACTACTTCTACCCGTATCCCGAGAAGACTGCGGCGAAGAAGATTGTCGAGTTCCCCGACGACCCGAGCTGGCGCAAATACCAGAAGTCCGGCGGCAAGCTCACACGCGACGACTGGCGGCGCGACAACGTGAACCTCTTCGTCCAGCGCTTCCACTCCACCGTGAAGGCCGAGAAGCCCTGGGTGAAGGTCGGCATCAGCCCCTTCGGCATCTGGAAGCCCGGCAACCCCCCCGGCATCCGGGGCATGGACGCGACGCAGGAGATTTACGCCGACGCGCTCAAGTGGTTCCGCGCCGGCTGGCTGGACTACCTCTCGCCCCAGCTCTACTGGAGCATTGACGCGCCGGAGCAGAGCTTCCCCGTGCTGCTCAAGTGGTGGGCTGCGCAGAACTCCGCGCCACGCCACCTCTGGCCGGGTCTTTCCGCCGCAGCCATCGGGCCCGGACGCAAGGCGGAGGAAATCATCGAGCAGCTCAAGCTCACCCGCGCGCAGCCCGGCGCCAGCGGCAGCCTGCAATGGAGTTTTAAGGCCCTGCACCAAAACCGCGACGGCCTCGCCGACAAGCTCGTGCAGCAAGTCTTTCAAACTCCCGCGCTCATCCCCGCCTCGCCTTGGCTGGACAAGGCCGTGCCAGAGCGTCCCCAAGTCGCCTTCGGCCAGGACGCGGCGCAGACGGTGGCGACCTTTCAATGGGCCATGCCCAGCGGCGCAGCGCCCCGCTGGTGGCTCGTGCAGATGCGCGTGAACGGCGCGTGGCAAACGGAGTTGCTGCCGGGCAGCCAGGTGAACCGCAGCCTCCGAGTCCCCGCCAGCGCGCTGCCGGAAATCATCGCGATCACAGCGGTGAGCCGCTACGGACAAGTGGGGCAGTCCTTCGTCGCGCAGCGGTCGGGCTAGGCGGATTTTCTCCCTCTCCCTTCATCGGATGAGGGGAGAGGGCCGGGGTGAGAGGTTGCGCGCGTCGGCGTTCGCGGCGCACCCCTCGCTGGGGCAAACCGGACTGACTCAGCCCGCGCGGCTCATTGGGGGACGAGCACCACGCGCCCCACCTTCGGGTCGATCACATACTTCTTCCCCGGTGGCGCAGTCGGCACGGCGCGGAGGAATTTCTGCGTGACCATTTCCTGCATGTTCGTGGGCATGCGGCCGTTGGACATCATGAAAGTCCCGACTGCAATGTTGGGGTCCTCCTTGAGGTCTGTGGTCGCGCCGGGGGGCTGAGCGGACTCGGGCGCAGTGCTGGGTGTCGGCTGCGGCGCGGAGGAATCCCTCCGGCAACCCGCCAAGGTCACGGCGGCAATGGTCATCAAAACTGCCAAGGCTTTAATGAGGGTGGGCGGGGATGTCAGAGGGTTTGTCGCGGTCATGGTTGGAAACGTTGCAGTTGATTTCAGTGGCCTGTGCAAGTGGTGGATTGATGAAGGCGCCGCCAGGTCGACTTAATAGTCCCAGCCGTCTTGGCTGTGGAATGCCCACCAATCGGTCTCAGCCGGCACGCCTTTGTAGTGGGCGGCGTGGCCGTCGGCATAGGTGAGGTTGATACCGAGGCGGTGTGGCATGTCTTCCAAGCTGGATTGACCATCATTCCAGTAGGGCAACTCCCAGAGCACCACGGCGATGCTGGACGACACGATCCTACTGGTATGGCG
>SIBB01000041.1 GCA_009695395.1 Pedosphaera sp.
ACCTGATGGTCTATGTGGCGCGCATTCCAGAAACGCGCGGGGAAAATGTTTCCAATGCAGCGCGCACGAGTCGCGCGGGCGGCCAAGCCGCACGATCGTTCGATGATGCTCCGTCTCGTGATTTCGCCGCAGCGGGCGGGCCGCCCGCGCTCCAACCGCGCCGCGAACAACCGGGCCAGCGTGGCCCCGGCGGACAGATTCGCGTGGAGAAGATTGATTCCAAATACAAGGCCGCGCCGGGAGTGAAGTCCGGCTCGTTCGTCACCGGCCAGGACGCGGACTTGATGCTCGCCGGTTTCGGTTTCAACAACACCGGCGGCGCGCTCCACTTCAATCATCCGACCGGACTCGCCACCGACGGCAAGGCACTGCTCATGACCGACCGCTGGAACAACCGCGTGCTCATCTGGAAATCCGCGCCCACGAAGAACACGCCGCCCGACCTCGTGCTCGGCCAGCCGGATTTCACACAGAACAATTCCGGCTCTGGCAGGCATCAGTTGAACTGGCCCGGCAACGTGGCCATCACACCCGACGGCAAGCGCATCGCTGTCACCGACACGGACAATGACCGGATCCTGATTTGGAATTCGTTTCCGACCAAGAACGGACAAGCTGCGGACCTCGTGCTCGAACTCCCGCAATTCTCCAGCGGCGGAGTGCCGGCCTCCGGCCCGGCGCGGGGAGCGAACGATGCGGAGCGCCGATTTCCAAATCGGCCTGACGCCGGAGAACCACGCGCGCAAAATTTACAACCGCCGCCGCGTAGCGGGAATCAACGCGCCGAACTGGCGGGCGGCGCTCTGGGGTCGAACTTCCGCCCGCAAGTTAGTCGCGGCATTCAGCGCTTCGGCTGGCCGTGGGGCGTGTGGACGGACGGCACGAAGCTCGCCGTGGTCGCCACGCACGGGAGTTCGGTGCTGATTTGGAACTCACTGCCGACGCGCGACAACCAGCCACCCGACCTTGTGCTGCGCCCGGACGACGCTGGCACGCCGCGCAATGTCACCAGCGATGGCAAAACTTTCTTCGCCGTGAGCGATCACAACAATAGCGCGGCCTCGCGCCCCGCGACGATGGTCTGGAATTCCTTCCCCACTTCGTCCTCGCAGCAGCCGGATTGGAAATGGAGCGAGTGGGTGAAAGGTTCGTTCACGGCCGACGGCAAGCTCGTGGTCGGCGGGATGCAGTCGGTTTATCTTTGGAACAAGATTCCGCGCAATGCAGAGACGGATGCCGACGTGGTGCTGCGCCCGGCGACCTATCGCAATGGCGACGGCCCCGATGCGGTGGTCGCGAATGGCCGGCTCTACGTCTGCACATACAACGGCAACCACATCCTGGGCTGGAACGCGCTGCCGACACGCGACAATCAGCCGCCGGATTTTTCCATCGGCAGCGACACGCCGGAGCAGGACGTGTGGGCGGAGAATTTTTTTATCCAGAACGGAGTGGTCGCAACGGATGGCAAGAGTCTGTTCGTCTCGTCGGACTTCAACCGGAAGATGTTCGTCTGGCGCAAGCTGCCGGACGAGACCGCGGCGAAGCCCGACCTCGTGTTCCATCTGCCCGAAGGTCCGTGGGACAACGAGCTGCACGGCTCGACGCTCGTGCTCGCGGGCAAGAGCACGGTTTACATCTGGAAGAAACTACCGCTCCAGGGCGAGTCGCCCGATGCGACGCTCTCCGGCAGCATCGGCAGCGTGCGGTTGGGCGAAATCACCGGCGTCGCGTTCGACGACAAATATTTCTACCTGTCCGATCGCAGCGCGGAGGCCATCTACGTGTGGGAGGGAATCCCGACGCGGGACAGCGAGCCGAAGTTCAAGCTCGCGATGCGCAGCCCCGGGCGGCTGAACAGCGACGGGAAGTATTTGTGCGCCGCGCCGTTCGAAGGCAGCGGCATCAGCCTGTGGCGGGTGAATGAACTGAGTTCAAATGCGGAGCCAACCACACTCGGCAGTCGCGGCCAGTTCAACCTGCCGAGCGAGTGCCTTATTGCCGATGGCCGGCTGTTCGTCTGCAACCGCAGCTTCAATCGCGTAGACGTGTGGAACCGTGTCGAGGACGCGCTCGCCGGCCGGCCGGCTGATGCACTGCTCGGCGCGAGCGACGAGCAGGACCGCAAGCCCGGCCTTGGACGCAACAAACTGTTCGGCCCCGGCTCGCTCGCGTGGGGTGGCGGATATCTGTGGGTGGGTGAGTTCAAGTTCAGCACGCGGATTTTGCGCTTCAGTCCGAAAGCGAAGCAGACAGCAATTTCGAACTGAGGATTCGCCATGCGCTTCATTTCTGTAGTTGCCCTTATCACGTTCGCGCTTTCAGCGTTCGCACAAACCGAACGCGGGAACCAGCGCTTCGGCCCGACCTCGCGCGCGGATGGCACGCTCGATCTCGCGATGCAGTGGAGCCAAGGCCGCGCGGTCGGCAATGGCCCGGTGCGCTTCACGCATTCGCCGATGCGCCTGGAGGACATCAAGAGCGTCGTGCCCTACGGTCTGATGATCGGTGGACACGTATGCCCGATTGATCACGGGTATTTCTATCCGAAGCAACTGCAGACCGGTCAGCCGCACTTCGACGTGCTGACACCGGCGGATGGGTTCATCGTGATGGTCGGGCATCGCACGCAGTTGACCGGTAACACGGATCGCGCCCGCGAATACGACGATTACGCGCTGACCATCGAACACTCGGGCACGTTCTACACGCAATACGACCTACTCACGTCGCTCGACAAATCCGTCCTCGACCAACTCATTGAGTCGGTGCGCGAGCGATTCGCGCGGAAGCAAATGGGCCCGACCATTCAGACGCGCATCGCGGTGAAGGCCGGTCAAGTCATCGGCAAAGTCGGCGGCCGCTCGTTGGATTTCGGCGTCGTGAACACCGAGGTGAAGCTCGCCGGCTTTCTCACGCCGAAGCTCTACGGCCATTACGCATGGCGCGTTCACATCGTGGACCCGTTCGACTTTTTCGACGAGCCGCTCAAGTCGCAACTGCTCGCGCTAAACGCGCGCAAGGTGAAGCCGTTCGGCGGCAGAATTGATTACGACGTGGACGGCTGGCTCATCGGCAACTGGTTCCGTGAAGGCAGCGGCGGTTATCCCGGTGACCGCAACGACCCGCGCGGTTATTGGATGGGCCATCTCGCCTTCGCGCCGAACCACATTGACCCGACGAAAATCGTCGTGAGCATCGGCGACTTCTCCGGCAGGCCCCGGCAGTTCTGGGTGAAAGGCAATGCGCCCGATCCGACCAAGATCGGCGAAACAGATGGCCTCGTGAAATACGAACTCATCTGGGGCCAGCTCGGCAGCGCCGGCGACCGGCAAGTGATGCGCGACCCCGACGTGGTGCAAGGCACCGTGCTCGCGCAGGTGTTGCCGAGGCGGAAGCTGAAGTTTGAGGTGTTCGCGGGCAGGACGGCGGCAGAGGTGAAGGGCTTCACGGCAGCGGCTAAAATATATGAACGCTAAAACCCTCCTCATCGCTTCGGCTCACCCTCGCCGCGACACACCTCCCCCGCCCCGCCCGACGGTGTCCCAGATTGGACACAAGAACCGGCCGGTTTAGGTGCGGTCACAGTTTGGACACAAGCCTTCCTGTCTGACACAAACGGACACACGTTTTCGTGTTACTCATTGCCGCTCACTGCAAGGAATCCCTTGACAACAAAGGGTATTCCGCGCTTTCGTCGCTTCAATAAATGACACGAGCGTTGCAACAAGCGGCTCTTGTGTTCGCGGCGAAACGACGTTGGAAACAGGTTCAAATCCATGTCGGACAGCCAAACCCCGGCGGAATTGACCTCGGTTGCGGCTCGCTTTCGGGCGCGCCACGCGGATTGACCCATGAAGATCGAACTCAAAAAATCTTTTCAGTTTGAGGCGGCACACCTGCTGCCGCTGTTGCCCGAGGCGCACAAGTGCCGCCGCCTGCACGGGCACAGTTTCAAGGTGGAGGTCGTTGTCGCCGGCGAGTGCGATCCCAAATTGGGTTGGCTGATGGACTACGCCGACATCAAGGCCGCCTTCAAGCCGCTGTGGGAGCAACTCGACCATCACTACCTCAACGAGGTGCCCGGCCTCGAAAATCCGACGAGCGAGAACATCGCCGTGTGGATTTGGGAGCGCCTGAAGCCCAGCCTGCCGATGCTGACGGAAGTGGTCGTGGCCGAGACCTGCACGGCGCAGGCGGTCTATCACGGAAAGTAGCTTCAGCCGGGGTGGACTTCGCCAACCGCTGCTCCGCGCTCCTTCAGACGAGCGGTTCCTTTTTCTGCTGGTTTAGCTCATGGCGTTCTTGCAGCAGCGCGTCGAGGGAGGTTTTGTCCAGTTCCGGCAGGTGGATGTCGCGATCTATCTCGCGCAGGCGCTTATCCAAGAAATCGTTTCGCAGCCGCTTGAGAACGTCGCGCAGCATCGCGACACGGGCGCGCTCGCGCTCGCCTTGGATGCGCGTGGCCCGGGCGGCGTCGGCTCCTTCACGTGCGGGCGGTGTGGCCAGCATCCGGTCGCTCTCGGTCATTGCCTGTGTGCAGAGTGATCGAGCTTCGTCGTCGGGCAGCTCATCGAGCAACTGCGCAGGGCGGGTCCACTCGCCGCTCGCGTAGGCGGCGAGGCGGAGCGCGACGATTTGCCGGACGCCGAGATGGGTGAGCCATTCGAGGCGGAGCGTGTTGGCGAGCCACTCCATCTGGTCATCGCTGTGGAAGAGCGCCTGGAGCAGCCAAAATTCCTGCTTCGACGGCGGGCCGGTCGGCTCCGGCTCGAAGGCTTCCTCCGGTGACTGCGTGCGCGTGGGTTGTGAATCGTAGTAGTCGTCCGGCGGGGAATCGGAGCCGGCAGGAGCAGACTTGGGCGTGCTGGACGCTGCGGACGGCGGTTGGGAGCCGCCGGCACGGGGTTGCGGCGGCGCGTCAGGGCGGAGGACGAACTTGGGTTTGGCGGCGGCGATTTTCTTGAACTCCGCACGCATGGACTCGGGCGCGACGCCGAGGCGGGCGGCGGTCTTCTGGGCGTATTTGTCCACGGTCACGGCGTCGTTCGTTTTCTGCGTGGCCTCGGCCATCGCTTTGAGAACTGTTGTGCGGCCTTTGTCTGTGGCGATGTCGTGCGTGACGCAGAGGCGGTTCAGATAGTAGTCGAAGAAGCCTTCCGCGTTGGCGATGAGCTGGTCGAAGGCCGACCCGCCGTGGGCCTTGATGAAGCTGTCCGGGTCGTGCGGTGCGGGCACGGTGGCGACGCGAATGGCGAGGCCGCTCGCGAGCAGAATGTCCAGCGAACGCACGGCGGCGTTCTGGCCGGCGTTGTCGGAGTCGAAGCAGAGGACGACCTCGTCGGCGTAGCGTTTCAGGATGCGGCAGTGGTCGGCGGTGAGCGCGGTGCCTTGCGGGGCGACGACGTTCTTCACGTCGGCCATGAAGCAGGCGATGAGGTCGAGCTGGCCTTCGCAGATGATGGCGCAGTCCTTGTCGGCGACGGCGCGCTTGGATTTGTCCAAGCCGAAGATGACGCGGCCCTTGGTGAAGATGGGCGTCTCCGGCGAGTTGACATACTTCGCCGACTTCTCGTCGCCGGCCAGCACGCGCCCGCTGAAGCCCACGACCCGGCCCTGTTCATCGCAGATGGGGAACATGAGGCGGCCACGGAAACGATCGTAGAAATGGTCAGCTCCTTCCTTGCGGATGATGAGGCCGCCGCGCTCGACGAGCGCGAGGTCGAAGCTTTTGGACTTCGCCCAGTTCACCGTGTCGTCCCAGAGGTCCGGCGCGTAGCCGAGGCGAAAGAGTTTCACGGCGTCGGCGGAGACTCCGCGCTTGGCAAGGTAGTCGCGGGCGATTTGGCCGGCGGCGTCATTGGCGAGCGCGGTCTGCCAGCGTTTGCAGATTTCCTCTTGGAGATGGAGGAGCGATTCCTTCTCGCCGCGCTGCTGCCTGGCGTGCGGGTTGTCCTCGAACTCGAGCACGATGCGCGCGCGCTCGGCGAGGCGGCGGACGGCTTCGATGAAGGAGAGGTTTTCGTATTCTTTGACGAAGGTGAACACGTCGCCGCCCTTGTTGCAGCCGAAGCAGTGGAAGATCTGGCGCCCGGGGTTGACGTTGAAGCTGGGTGATTTCTCGCTGTGGAAGGGGCAGAGCGTGACGAAGTTCGCTCCCGCGCGCTTGAGGGGGCCGAGGTAACCGCCGATGACATCCACGATGTCGCTGGCGGCGCGGATTTCCTCGAGCTTCTGCGGTGAGATCAGGCCGGCCATCGGGGAGGGTTCTTGGGTCTAGCGTCTGGGGTGGTTGCTGGATGCGAAACCCGAAACTCAGAATCGGTTACTTTTTCTCCGGCGGCGGCGGGGCGGCCGGGGCGGTCACGGCGTCGAGCACACGCTGCTGCTGCTTGCCGATGGTGTTTTCGTTCGGGGCAGGCTTGGCGTAGCCCACGGGCGTCATCAACTGGTGCGAGAGATACTGGCGGATATAAGGGCCGGAGAAGCTGTCGTAGAATGCCATTCGGTTGAGGATGCCCCAAGTCGGAAGGATCACGAGGCCGGCCTCCTCCTCCTGCGCCTTACGCTCCGCTTGGACCATGGCGGGGTCGAAGTAGCGTGCCGAGAGCAAGGCCAACAGGGAAATCCAGATGCAGAGATAGCGCATCGCGCCGGCCATCATGCCCAGCCGGTATTCCCAACTGCCGAAGAAATCGCTGGCCACGAGTTTTTTCCCGACGCTTTTGCTGATGAAGGTGAAAATGATCGAGACGACAATCATGATCAGGATGTAGCCGCCTATATTAGCCCACAGCCGGGGCACTTTGCCGGCCACCAGCAAATCGCCCACCAAGCTGTAGAGGAAGCCCGCAGCCACGACGATGACGAGCCATTGCACGAACTCGAGCAACTCCTCCGAGATGCCGCGCACCTTGCCGCGCCAGATGCCCAAGCCGAGGGCGGTGACGAGCAGGACATCGAACAAACCGACAGACGGCCCGGCGATGGGAAATCCGCCGGTCTTTGGGGCGGCCTTGGTGGCCGTCTCTGCAACGGCGGCAAGCATCGGGGTGAGTCCGGGCATCCAGTTTCCAAGTTCAACTTGCATGGCGACAACTTGCCGCGTCACCGGGGGGAAAAGAAATGGAAATGTGGACGCCAGCATGCAGCCACGGGGTTTTCTGATCCTGCTCCCAATCCTAATCCCGCTCCGCTGCGGGGAACCGAGGGAAAGGGGCTTCAGCCCCGCTTTTGTGGACACTTACAGCCGGGCACCGGCAGGGTCGCAGCACAGGCGGGGGTGCTCTGGCAGGTGAGTCGCGGCAAACTCGGAGGGGATGCAGTCGGAGCAGAGGATTTGCGGGCCGACCAACTCGACGTGGCGGAGGGAAAACGTCCGGCAGCAACCGTCGCACTGCTCCATCTTCTCCAACGGCAGAGTGGCCCCAGCATAGAAAAGGCGTGCCAGGAGGGAATGGAGCGAAGACTGGCTGCTTAGAGCACTCATGTGATGGCGTGTGGGTAACAAGCGAGAGCGGTGGCGTCAACGCTCCGTTGCCAGAAACTTACTCACACGCAACTCACACTCCCGCCCCGACGCGCCGGACCAGCTCTGGGAAGCGGCAGTGGTCGCACAGCGCGTTCGAGTGCTCGCAGAAGTCGCGGACAATCTGGAGCAGGCCCTGTTGCGCCGAGGCACGCAGGAAGAGGCCGCGCGGAGGGCTGCCGGCGAAGAGGCGTTCGCGCGCGAGCCGCAGCGCGGAGTTATCCTCACCGGCGGGCCACGCGAGGAAGCGGGCTTCGGCGGCGGCGCGCAGCTGCGTGTTACGGCCAGCGGCGGCGCGCGCCCAGAGCCACGGGAGGATGACGTTCATGGCCAAATCCGTGAGCCGCGCCGCGCCGAGCAGCGGCTGTGATTTTTTCAAACGCGGGGATTTCAACGTCCAGTGCCATGACCAAAAATCGTCGCCGGGCGGCTGGAGGAGTTCGAGGAGTGAAGAGGCCAGCTGCGCTTCAGGAACTTCGCGTGTGAACCATCGCTCCAGCCGCGCGGGCAGGTTGCCACTCGCCAGCCAGTGCGCGGCGAGCGCGAGGCGACGGAGTGGCTGGTTCGCCGGCCGCAGACCGCTCATGCGCCAAGCGGTCCGGGGGAGAATCACCTCTCCGAAACGCTCCCTCTCGCGCCACCACGCGTCCCAAAGCTGGCGCAAATACTCCGCGTCCGCGCCGCGTCCGCGCGGCAGCTCGGCGGGTAAGAGGCCGCTCCAGCCGGTGAAGCGCGCCTGCCAGAGTGCGACCGTGAGTTTGTCGCTGGACGCCCCGGCCAGCTCCGCGAGCCGACGCAGCGGCCAGATGTTGTGCTTGTAGCCCAGCGCGGCGAAGAGGCCTTCCCAGAGCGCTTGCTCCCAGCCGCACTGACGCGCGCGGGCGGCGAGCTGCGCAGCCTTGAGTTGAAGCCGGACGAGCGCGGCTTGGCGGAGGATGGCGGCGAGCTGCTCGCGCGGCAGCTCGTGCAGGGGACCGCAGCACTTGCCTGCGAGGCCACCAGAGCGCGTCGCGCCCTCACCGCCGAACCACTCGCTCAACTCACCCAGCGGTGCGTCGAGCCGAGACTTGAGCGCGAGCGTGGGCAGGCCGTCCGTGTCGCGGCCGTCCCAGACGACGTGCAGCACGACGGCGCGGAAGTTCGGGTTCACATCGTGCCTGTGCGCGTGCCAGCCGCTCGCGGCCAGGTCCACTTCCACGTCGCCCCGCAGCGGAGTGTCGGAGCCGAACTGCACGAGGGCGTCGCGGAAGTCCGGTCCAGCCTCGCGATTGAGGAAACCGGGGTGGAGCACGCGCACGGCGCGACCGTCCGCAAGTGTGAGTTGGTCACGCAGCACGCGTTGGTGCTGCCAGACCGCTTGCAGCAGCCGCTCCGGTGGCGGGCCGTCCTCGCGCAACGGCCCCGCGCCCGGACGCGACGCGCGCCATGTCGAATACAGATTGCTCGGAAGGGGCATTGGGTATCGACGGCGAGAATACAGCGCATGTCAACGGACGCCGCACTTTTTCCTGCTCGCCATCCTAATCTCAGCGCGAAGGGCAGGCCCACACTGGAAAAGTTCTTCGCCAAGAACGCGCAAGCCGCCTACCGCTGGCGGTAAGCGGCCAGCTACCGAAACTTAGCCAAATCAAAGACACAGAGGCGCGGGCCGTCCTGCTGAGCGCTGAGCGCGGAACTGTCTGCGGCAAAGCAGGCTTGGGAACTGACCGGGGCTGCCGACTTTGCCACTGGCAGGCGGCGCTTCATGTCACAAACCACCGCTGCCAGACCCTTTCCACTCAAGGCAAGAAATCGTCCGTCGGGCGGCCACGCCAAATGGTCCAAATTGTTCCAGCGCATGCCGCCATGCACCCAGACCGGCATGGTTCCATCCAGCGAAAGGGTCGTGGTGTCATAGATGCGGACTTCCCAGCGAAACCAGTCCAACACCGCCAGCCATCGGCTGTCGGGCGAGAAAGCCATGGACAGACCAACGCGCGGCTGCGGAAAGGTAGTTAACACCGTGCCGTCCGGCTTGAGGAGCCGCACGTGACTGAAATCGGCGAAGCTGGTTCTGTTTGGCCACCAAGATAACATTGCCATCCGGAGCCAAGCAGACGGGGTCGGGCCAGAGGCGGCCGATGAACTCCTCGCCGCGATAGCGCTCCGGCTCGAAGTGGCTCCACAGTTCTCGTCCACTGGCCAAGTCGTGCAAGGAAACTTTCTGGCTTCGCGCGCAAACGAACATCCCTGCCCGTGCAGCCGAAAGGCGAACTGGAATTTCGCCGTCCATGTAGTAGGTTTCGGGCTGTTCTTCCACCCGAAATAGCTGTTTTCCCGTTTTCCAATTCCAAGCGGAAACCCTCTCTCGTCCGACAAGGATTATGTCCGCCCCCGCCCCGACCATCGCTGCATACTTCCCGGTGAAATCGTGTTCATGCTGTGCTTTCAAGAGGGCTACGGGTTGGTCGAATTCGGCTTCACTCGCCACGTGGATTTCCAACAACTCGCGAGGTGGGTTTGCCCGGTCATAAGTCCGATGCTGACGGTTGGTCACAGGCCCCCAACCGATGGAGATTTGCCGGGCCGGCGACGCCCTGGAATCGCTGGGCGGTAGCTGGTCGAGCAGTTTCAGGACGGACAGCACGGCGTTCGTGGGCACAATACCTCCACCTCCCTTGGAGCCACGCCCAGTCCAAACACTGCCGGAGCTATAGCCATTGAGATAGAGCTGGTGTCGGTATCTGAGCACATCACCATTCTGCCAAGTGGTGTCATACACGACTCCAGAACCATTGGCGCCGGTAAACGGCTCCGCCGACCGTCCCTGAAAATGCACGCTCGCAGCGCAGAGGAAGAGAGCAGGCAGGCAGGTCTTCATTCGGGGGAGCCTACGCTAAGCCTCACGCGTGATTCGGTAGCTCTCGCGCTTCGCGTCGAACAACTCCGGCTTGAGCTTCGTGCCCAAGCCAGGGGCTTCCGGCGGTAGCGCGAAGCCTTGCTCGATCACCACGTTCGTTTCGATGAGCGAGCTGTAGAAGGTGCGGATGTGTGCGCGGACGCTTTCCTGGAAGGTGACGTTCGGCACCGCCGTGGCGACGTGCAGGCCGGCGAAGAGGGTGAGCGGGCCGGTGCAGTCGTGCATGGTGGCGGGGATGTTGTAGGTCTGCGCCAGTTCGGCCAACCGGCGCGTCTCGCTGATGCCGCCCACCCACGTCGGGTCAATCATCACGTAGTCCACCGCGCGCCGCTCCAGCACGAGCCGGTAATCCTCGCGGCTCGTGAGCATCTCGCTGACGGCGATGGGCAGGCGCGCCTTGTCGCGGAAGTCGGCGAGCGTGTCGGCGTTGTCCACGCGCATCACGTCTTCGAGCCAGAGCGGGCGCAAGTCGCGCATGGCCTCGGCGATGCGGAGGGCGGCGGGGAGTTGGAAGAAGCCGTGGCCATCGAGGAGGATTTCGATTTTGTCGCCGACGCGCTTGCGGGCTTCTTCCATGGGCTTCACGCACGCCTTCACGGCGGACCACGGGAGGAAGTTTCCGCCGTGCTCGTGGAACGCGCGGTCGAAGGTCCAGAACTTCATGGCGCAATAGCCCTCGGCGACGAGTTCCTCGGCGAGGTCGCCAGCGGCGTAGTTGGAAGACCAGTTGTCCTCGAGCGGGCCGGGCTTGCCCACGTCGCCGTGGCCGGGCCAGCCCTGATCGCGGCCCGCGCCGAGACGTCGCCCGTAGGTGGGGCCGCCGGAGCTATTGTAGACGCGCACCTTGTCGCGGGCTTTGCCGCCGAGGAGTTGCCAGATGGGCCGGCCGCAGACCTGTCCGAGGATGTCCCAGAGCGCGAGGTCAATGGCGCTGATGGCGCGCAGCTCCGTGCCGCGTGAGCCGAAGGCGCTGGCGCGTTCGTAGAGGAAGCGCCAGTGGTTCTCGATGGAGAGCGGGTCCGCGCCGAGGAGCCGCCGGCCCATCCAATCGTGAATCATGGCCGCGACCGCGTGCGGCGCGTAGTAAGTCTCGCCGTGCCCGATGATGCCCGCGTCCGTGTGGACGCGCAGGAGCAGCAGCCCGGGCATGAGGTCGTCGGGGATGACGGTCTCGAGGGCGGTGATTTTGATGCCCGAGCTGTTCGGGACGGGCTTGGGCGCGGGGGAGATGTTGGCGGGCGCGGGCCGGGACTTGGTGGGCTGTTTCATGTCGGTGCGCAATTCACTCCACTCCAAGGGAGCCGCGCAAATGAAAAGTCCCGCCGACGGGGCGGAGAAACCCCTTGTCAGGCGTCGCCCTGCCGCTACTGTCCGCCCCGCCTGAACGCCGTGAGTGCGGCTGGTTCATTAAGGCTGAGAAATGTCGGTCAACAACGCAACCTAACCTTCAACCTCCGTTGCCCTGCAACGTCGGTCGTTAGGCAATGGATTCTTCGCCGGGCCTTCGCCCGCCTAGTCTCCCGCAGTCACACACAGTAAGTATGCTAACCATGGAAGAGGCCATGCGCGCGAGCTCCAAACGCTTCGCCGCAGGTCAAATTGTCAAAGGTATCATCCTCGAAGTCCGCAACAAGGAAGTCCTCGTGGACATCGGTTACAAGTCCGAAGGCGTCGTCTCCCGAGGCGAGTTCCTCGACCCCGAGGCTCTCAAGGTCGGCGGCGAGATAGATGTCCTCATCGAGAAACTCGAGGACAAGGAGGGCATGGTCATCCTCTCCCACGAGCAGGCCGAGTTCCGCCAGAACTGGGACCGCATCAAGACCATCTGCCAAGAGGGCGGCACCATCTCCGGCAAGGTCAAAGCCGTCGTCAAAGGCGGACTCATCGTCAACATCGGCGTCGAGGCCTTCCTGCCCGCGTCGCAGATTGACATCATCCCGCCCAAGAACGTCGCCGTCATGGTCGGCAACATCTATGACTTCAAGGTCGTCAAGATCAACGAGGACCGCCGCAACATCGTCCTCTCCCGCCGCGAACTGATCGAGGCCGAGCGTGCTGGACGCCGCGCCAAGCTCTTCGCCGAGATGACGCCGGGCGACATCCGCAAGGGCACTGTCAAGAACCTCACCGACTTCGGTGCGTTCATTGACCTCAACGGCCTCGACGGCCTGCTGCACATCACCGACATGAGCTGGGGTCGCATCGGTCACCCGAGCGAGATCCTCAAGGTCGGCCAGGAAATTGACGTGGTTGTGCTCGACGTGAACAAGGAAAAGGAACGCGTCAGCCTCGGCCTCAAGCAGAAGCTCGCCAACCCGTGGGAAGCCATCGAGGGCAAGTTCCCCGTGGGCACCAAGGTCAAGGGCAAGGTCGTCAACCTCGTCGCCTACGGCGCGTTCATCGAGCTCGAACCGGGCGTCGAAGGCCTCGTCCACGTCACCGAACTGTCTTGGACCAAGCGCATCGCCAAACCTTCCGACGTGCTCAAACCCGGCCAGGAAGTCGAAGCCATTGTGCTCGGCATCAACCGCGACGAGCAGAAAATCTCGCTCGGCATCCGCCAGCTCGAATCCAACCCGTGGGAAGCCGCGCAGGCGAAGTATCCTCCGGGCACCAAGATCAAGGGCAAGGTCCGCAACCTCACCAGCTACGGTGCCTTCGTCGAACTCGAAGAAGGTCTCGATGGCATGGTGCACGTGTCCGACATCTCGTGGACGCGCAAGATCAACCACCCCTCCGAAGTCTTCCAGAAGAACGACGAGGTCGAGGCGGTCGTGCTCGAGATCGACAAGGCCAACCAGCGCATTTCGCTGGGCATGAAACAGCTCGGCACCGACCCGTGGTCGGCCATTGACCAGCTCTACAAGGTCGGCGACCTCGTCACCGGCAAGGTCAGCAAACTCGCCAGCTTCGGCGCGTTCATCGGCCTGGCCCACGACATTGATGGCCTCGTGCACATCAGCCAGATCAGCGAAGAGCGTGTGGATAAGATCAAGAACGTGCTCAACCTCGGTCAGGAAGTCACCGCGCGCGTCGTGAAGATCGACCGTGCCGAGCGCCGCATCGGCCTTTCCATCAAGGCCGCGAACTACAGCCCCGAGCAGCTCAAGGAAGAGCAGAAGATCCTCGACGCGCTCAAGCCCGGCGACGACCTCGTGGCGCTTCAGCACGCGTTC
Source organism: Pedosphaera sp. (assembly GCA_009695395.1). Classification (GTDB taxonomy): domain Bacteria; phylum Verrucomicrobiota; class Verrucomicrobiia; order Limisphaerales; family SXTU01; genus SXTU01. The sequence goes on from SIBB01000041.1 coordinate 13,604, forward strand.
GACGCAGCCGAAGACCGCTGAGGCGCGTCTCCCGCAAAGCCCGATTCACACCGGCAGGCCAGCGATGGCCTGCCGGTTTTTGTTTGTGGAGCGCGGACGCCCACGTCCGCAGCCGCGCTCCTAGCGTGCCTTTCCACCCGCCAGCACCTTTATCAACGCGCTGTTGTCCAGTGCGCCCAGCCCTGCACGCTCGGCGGCTTCGAGGAGTTGCCGGTGGACGTGTGTGAAGGGGAGTTTGAACTGCGCGGCGCGCGCGGCCCGCACCATCAGCCTCACGTCCTTCAAGTGCTGGGAGAGCCGGGCCTGCGGCGTGAAGTCCTCCCTCACCATCTTCTCGCCCTTCGTGTCCATGATGGCCGAGTAAGCCTTGCTCGCCACCAACACCTCCAGCGCCGCGCGGCGGGTGAAGCCCAGTTTTTCAGCGAAGCACAGCCCCTCCGCCAGCACGGCGCGGTTCAGGCCCAGCACGAGATTCGTCACCAGCTTCATCCGCGCGCCACTCCCGGCGGGGCCGACATGGCGCACGCGCGACGTGAGCACCCGCAGCAGCCCGCGCGTGGCAGCGAACGCGTCCGCGTCCCCACCCACCATCGTCAACACATCGTCGCCCGCCGCGACTTGCTCGCTGTTGCCGGAGATCGTCGTGTCGAGGTAGCGGACGCCGAGTGCGGCGAGTCGGCGGTGGATGGCCACGGTCTGCTCCGGCTCGCCGGTGGTAGTGTCGAGGAGGAGCTGGCCGGGCCGCAAGTCGTGCCGGGCTTCGCGCAAAACCATTTTTGTCTCGCGCAGTGTGGGCAGACTCAACAGCACGCGGTCACAAAGCGCGAAGACAGCCGCGTTGTCCCGCGCGAGGTCCACGCCCAGTTTCCGCGCCCGCTGCTGACAGGTTGGCGCAAGGTCAAACCCGATGACTTCCCAGCCCGCAGCCCGCAGCCGCTGCGCGAAGGCGGCTCCCATCAAACCAAGTCCGATGAGGCCGACGCGTTTGACTCGGGGAGTGCGGGCACGTCGTTTCATGGCAGGTGCAGTGG
>SIBB01000042.1 GCA_009695395.1 Pedosphaera sp.
CAAGCGCAGGCCGACACCGCCGCCGCCCGCGCCCGCGTGGCGCTGGCCCAAGCCGAGCGCGTGCCGGACCTGAGCTTCGAGCTGCTCTTTCGCCGCGACGAGGCGACGCGGCGCAACGGCTTCGACGTCGGCTTCAGCGTGCCGTTGCCGGTCTTCGACCGGAACCAAGGGCGCGAGAAGGAAGCGCGCGCCCAGCAAACGGCCGCCGAGGCGCGCGTGCTGCGGACACAGGCTGATTTGGAAACCGAACTGCGCACCGCCCACGGCGAACTCGCCGCCAGTCTGGCGCACGCTCGCCAGTTGCAGGCTGACGTCCTGCCGCGCCTCGCCCGCCTCGCCTCGCTCACCGAGATCCGCGTGTCTGCCGGTGACGCCACTTTCGCCGACTTGCTTCCGCTCCAACGCGAGTCCGCCGCCACGCACCTCGCCCGCTTGGAGGCTCTGCGCGACGCCCATCAAGCGTGGTCACGGCTCCGCCCCTTGTTGAAGTGAGGGGACAACTTTGAACTTTGAACTTTGAACTCGAAACCCCTACTTTGGGCGCATGGCACTCGACGACGTTTTGTTGGACGCGGAAGAGAAGATGCTCAAGAGCGAGCAGCACATGGAGTATGAATTCTCCGGCGTGCGCACGGGCAAGGCTTCCCCCGCGCTGGTGGAGAACATCCAGGCGGAGGTCTATGGCTCCATGATGCGCATCAAGGAACTGGCGAACATCTCCGTGCCGGAGTCGCGCATGCTCCTGATTCAGCCGTGGGATCAGGGCAGCGTCGGCCCCATCGAGAAGGCCATTCAGAAGGCGAACCTCGGCCTCAACCCCGCCGTGCAGGGCAAGTTCATCCGAATCGTCCTGCCCGACCTCAGCACGGAGACGCGCGAAAAATTCGTGAAGATGGTCAAGCACATGGCCGAGACCGGCAAGATCGCCATCCGCCAGATTCGCCGCGACGCGATCGAAGCGGTCAAGAAGGAAGGTAAAAACGGCGGCATCTCCGAGGATGAAGTCGAGACCGCCGAGGGCGAGGTGCAGAAGCTCACCGACCAATACATCAAGAAGCTCGACGTGCATCTCGCGGTGAAAGAAGCGGAAATCCTCAAGGTCTGAGGAAGTGGCCAATGGGGAATGTCCGCTCGCTCGCCCTACCGCTCCCGCAGCAGCATTCGCCCTTCGACATTTCCCGTGGTTTCCCTGCCCCACACTCACTCCTGCTTCGTCTGCGGCGAGTCCAACGCACACGGTCTTCAACTGCGCTTCACCACGGACGGCAAGAGCGTCCACACCCGCTTCACCCCGCGTGCAGAGCACATCGGCTTCAAAGCCGTGACGCACGGCGGCATCCTCGCGACGGTGCTCGACGAAATCATGGTGTGGGCGGTGGCGGTGGGCGCGCGCCGCTTCGCCTACTGCGCGGAGCTGACCGTGCGTTTTCACCAGCCATCCCGGCCGGAGGAGGAACTTGTGGCCAGTGCCGAACTGATCGCCAACCGACGGAACAAACTCTTTGAGGCGAAGGCGGATTTGCGCAACCCCAGCGGACAGACAGTCGCCACGGCCATCGGCAAGTATCTGCCGGTCCCCGCTGGCGAGGTCCCCGCGATGCTCACCGAACTGGTCGGCGATTGGAGCGCGATTGAAGCGGGCGGTTCTCCGGTCCCGTAGCTTCAGCCTGCGCGCGTCTTGCGCGTGCACCACACGGCAGCGAATCGTCTTCGCCCTCCGGCCTGTGGAGTTGGAAAACCCCTACTACCTCCTCCGAGGAAGGGAGAAGGCGTGCATCGTGCCATCCTATTTGCATTCCACCGACTTTGCAGGGGGATCACACCATCTCGTAGCTCCACGGCTTGCGCTGCTCGCGGGCCAGCCATCCGTTTGCCGCCGGGTCCCCGACGAACTGCTCCGTCGCCGGGTTCCACTTGAGTGCGCGGCCCAGGCGCATCGCGATGACGCCGAGGTGGCAGACGGTCACGGAGCGGTGGCCGATTTCCACATCGCAAATCGGCTGCTGCCGCGAGCGCACGCAGTCGAAGAAGTTCTTCATGTGGTTGTTGCTCGCGTAGAGCCGATTCGCCGAGGAAGGCAACGGCGTGGTGAGCAAGTCGCCGTGGCTCGCCTCAATCTTGCCGCGTGTGACGAAAATCCAGCCGCCCGTTCCCTCGAACCGCACGCCGCGCTGCTGCACGGTCTTGTCCAGGACGGAGCCTTTCCAGTCGTTTCCGTGCGTGCTGCGGGTGAGCTGCGTCACGCCGTTCGCGTAGGTGTAGGCCACGGCGTATTCGCTCGCGGCCGTGAAGCCGCCGGGAATCATCGGCGCCAGCGACTGGCCCTCAATGCTCACCGGGCCACTGCGCTCGAAGCCCGTGCCCCAGAGCGCGATGTCGTTGTGGTGCGCGCCCCAGTCGGTCGTCGTGCCGCCGGAGTATTCCCAGAAGTAGCGGAACGTGACGTGGGTCTTCTCCTTCACGTAGTCCGTCTTCGCAACCTGCCCCTGCCACATATCCCAGTCGAGGCCGGCGGGCACGGGCGTCGTCTCGAACGGCCCCTCGCGCCGCCCGTGCGGGAGCCAGACGTTGACGTGCTTGAGCTTCCCGATGCGCCCGTTGCGCACTAGTTCGCACGCGAGGCGAAAGTTCTTGTCGCTCCGCTGCTGGCTGCCGGTCTGGAGAACGCGCTTCGAGTCGCGCACGGCCTGCACGAGCCGCTTCCCCTCATCAATCGTCAGCGTCAGCGGCTTCTCGCTGTAAATATCCTTGCCCGCCTTGAGCGCGGCGAGGTTCACGAGCGTGTGCCAGTGGTCCGGAGTGCCGTTGACGATGATGTGAACGTCGTCGCGCTCGAGCAGCTTGCGGAAGTCTTTGTAGAGCTTTGCCTCGGGCCAAATCTTCTGTGCCTGCGCGAGGTTCGCGTCGTCCACGTCGCACACGGCGAGCATCTGGCCGAGCGCCGCGGCCTCGCGCGCTACCCCCCTGCCCCGCCCGCCGCAGCCGATGAGCGCGACACCGGGTTTGTCATTGGCCCCGAGCGGCTTGGTGGCGGCCTGCGCGGACTCGGCGAGGAACCACTGCGGCAGCGTGGTCGCGGCAGCGACAGCGGCGGAGGTCTGGAGGAAATGGCGACGGGTGTTCAGGATTTGCATCGTGTGAAATGGTTTTTGGCTGGGTCAATTAACCAGCAAACGGCCCGCAGGACCAAGGGGAAAGTCTGCCCATAGTCGCAGCCTTCAGGCTGCGCGTGTGGATCTGTCATCTCGCGCAGCGGACAGGGCGGCATCGGGAACTGGAAGTGCAGCGCCACGCGCCGCCAGCATCAAGCCGAGCAACAACAGCAGCGATTGAAGCGCCGCTCCTCTCGGTCACGGCGATGGGTTTCGGCAGTGGCGGCGGGATGACTTCAACGGGCTTCATTGCGTTTCGCCTCGCGGCAGATCAGCAGGCCGGTGATGAACGCCCAAACCAGCGACAGCGCGAACAGCCCGAGGCTGCCCAAGCCGATGAAGAGATATTTCAAGTAGCCCGGCGGCAGCACACCGCCGTTGTCGTAGATGACGAGCATGGGCAGCTTCCCGGCCCGCGCCCACTCCGAAAGGAACCACACGCCCCAAGCTATCGAGAGAAGGAAGGCGCACGTCGCCAGCGTGAATTGCAGCGCGCCCGTCACGCGCCTGCCTGCGAGCCACGATCCGGTGCCGGGGCAGGCAAGGTTGCTCCAGAGACAGGTCTTCGCGCGATCCCGGTCCAACGGCGGCTTCGGCAAGGTGGGCGGAGATGCATTCATGGCGCTCCCACGCGATCAACGGCGGGTCAACTCAGCGAGCTTCACGACGCCCGCGCCGTTGCCGAGCAACTCTTCGGCGAGGCTCCACCCCGCGCCGAACGACTTCGCGCGCCCGGCCAGAAAGAGCGCGGCCCCGGCGTTGAGCAGCACCGCGTCGCGCTTCGGGCCGCGCTCGCGACCGTCCAGCACGCGGCGGATGATCTCCGCGTTCGCGTGTTTGTCGCCGCCCGCGAGGTCGTCCAGCGTGGCCGGCTGCAACGGGAAATCCTTCGGCGAGAGCTTCGACACAGCGAAGCCGCGGTCATGGTAAAACTCCGCAATGGTCGTCTCCCCCAGCGTGGATAACTCATCGAGAAACGCCGGGCCATTTGCCTTCTTCACTTCGCCACAGACGACCATCCCGCGTCGCACGCCGAGGGATTGCAGCACCTTCGCCATCGGCTCGCACAGCTCCGGCCGCGGCACGCCGATGAGCTGCGCGCTGGGCCGCGCCGGGTTCAGCAGCGGGCCGAGGAAGTTGAAGATAGTGCGCTGCCCGCGCTCGGCGCACAGCTTGCGCGCCGGGCCGATGTGCTTGAAGGCGGGGTGAAACTTCGGCGCGAAGAGGAAGGTAAAATTGTTTTGCCGCAACGATGCCGCCGCCTGCTCTGGGGACAACTCCACGGGCACGCCCAGCGCCTCCAGCACGTCCGCGCTGCCGGACTGCGAGGTGATGGCGCGGTTGCCGTGCTTGGCCACGGTGACGCCCGCCGCCGCACACACGAGCGCAACGGTGGTGGAGATGTTGAAGGTGTTGAGCCGGTCGCCGCCGGTGCCGCACACGTCGAGAATCTCGCCGGAGCGCGTCTCCACATCCAGCGGCACGGGCACAGAGCGGTCGCGCAGTTCGCGGGCGAACGCGGCGATTTCCTCCGTCGTCTCGCCCTTCGTCGCCAGCGCGGTGAGGAAGGCGGCCTTAACCTCGGGCGTGACGGACTCGTCGACCAGCGCAGCGACGGCGGCGGTCACCTGCTGCGGCCCCAGCGCGACGCCGCCCTCAAGCTGGCGGGTGAAGTTGTTGAGCACGGCGCAAGTGTAGGGAGAAGAGCGGGTGTTCAAAGTCCAAACTCCCGGGGCAGGGATTGAAGCAGTGCGCCTCGGCACCCGTGGCTCATATGCGCGAAACAAGCCACCGGGTTGGCCTTGACTTCATTCGTGGTTATCCGTGTCCATCCCTCTGTTAAATGAACCCGATGAAACACCTCCTCACTCCCCTGCTCTGCCTCGCGCTCGTCGGCCCAGTCCTCGCCGCCGAGAAGGCCCCCTCGCCCGATGACCAATACAAAAAGCTGACGCCTGACTCCGAGGAGCAGCCCGGCGTGCCGAAGGGCGTCATCACCGAGCACGAGTGGAACGACAGCAAGATTTTCCCCGGCACGGTGCGGAAGTATTCCATCTACGTCCCGAAGCAATACGACGGCAAGACGCCCGCCGCCGTCTTCGTCTGCCAGGATGGGATGCTCTACAAGGCCTCGACCGTCTTCGACAATCTCATCCACAAGAAGGAAATGCCCGTGACCATCGGCATCTTCATCCGGCCCGGCACCAAGCCGCTCAAGCCCGGCGAGGTCGCGCCGAAGCGTCCCGATGGCCGGCCCGCGCCCGCCTCGAACCGCAGCTTCGAATACGACAGCTTGGGTGACCAATACTCGCGCTTCCTGCTGGAGGAGATTCTCCCCGAAGTCGCCAAGAAATTTAACCTCACCAAAGACCCCGAGCAGCGCTGCATCGCCGGCAGCAGCAGCGGCGGCATCTGCGCGTGGACGGTCTGCTGGGAACGGCCCAACGAGTTCCGCAAGTGTTTCACCACCGTGGGCAGCTTCACAAACATCCGCGGCGGCAACAAGTATCCCGAGCTGGTCCGCGGCGCGGCGAAGAAGCCCATCCGTATCTTCCAGCAGGACGGCTCCAACGACATCGTGAACGCGGCGGGCTCGTGGCCGGAGGCGAACAAGGCGATGGCCGCCGCGCTCAAGGAAAAAGGCTACGACCACAAGTTCGTCTTCGGCGAGGGCGTCCACAGCGGCAACCACGGCACGCAACTCTTCCCCGACGCGATGCGCTGGATGTGGCGCGACTCGAAAAAATGAGCAGCGCGCGCCTCAGCTCTGCAATCCTGTTCGCTTGGCTTCTGGCCGGGCTGAACTGCGCTCTCCCCGCCGCCGAGCTGCGACCCAACGTCATCATCATCCTCGCCGACGACTTGGGCTACGGCGACCTGGGCTGTTACGGCCACGCGAAGTTCAAGACGCCGAACCTCGATCGCATGGCCGCGGAGGGCGCGCGCCTGACGCAGTTCAACACACCCGCGCCGTTCTGCGCCCCGACCCGCGCCTCGCTGATGACGGGCCGCTATCCCTTCCGCTGCGGCATGATGGCAAACCCCGCACCGGACGGCGGACTGATCGCGGACGCCCTCGCGTTGCCAGCTTCGGAAATTACCCTCGCGCAGCTCTTCAAGCAGGCGGGCTACGCCACCGGCATGGTCGGCAAGTGGCACCTCGGCCACAAACGCCCCGAGCAGATGCCCACCGGTCGCGGCTTCGACGAGTATCTCGGCATCCTTTACAGCAACGACATGAGGCCGGTGCAACTCATGGACGGCAACCAGCCGCCGGAGTATCCGCTCGTGCAGGCCAACCTCACGCGCCGCTACACCGAGCGCGCCGTGAACTTCATCGAGCGGAACAAGGCTAAACCGTTCTTCCTCTACTTCGCCGAAACCATGCCGCACAAGCCGCTGGCCACGACGGAGAAGTTTTACAAGCAGAGCGGTGCGGGCCTTTACGGTGACGTGCTCTCTGACCTCGACACGAGCGTCGGCGAAGTTCTCGCGAAAGTGAAAGCCCTCGGCCTCGACGAACGCACGCTCATCCTGTTCAGCAGCGACAATGGCCCCTGGTTTGGCGGCAGCACGGGCGGCTTGCGCGGGATGAAGGGCAGCTCCTACGAGGGTGGCTACCGCGTGCCGTGCCTCGCGCGCTGGCCCGGCAAGATTCCCGCCGGCCACGTGAGCCACGCGCCCGGCGTGATGATGGACCTCTTTGCCACAGCGCTGAAGGCCGCGAGCATCGCGCCGCCCGCAGACCGCGTGATTGACGGGCGCGACATTCTCCCGCTGTTCACCTCCGCCGCGCCCAGCCCACACGCGGCCATCTTCGGCCACCAAGGACTACTGCTCGCGACTGCCCGCGATGCCCGGTGGAAACTCCACGTCCGCGCCCCGCGCGACGGCATGGCCGCACTGCACAAGCCCGGAGAGCGGTGGATTGACCCACGCGGCCCCGACGGCGTGACCATCCTCGCGCCCTACGAGCAATACCAGCCGAGCGACCATCCCGGCCTGCGCACCGGCGACGCCCCGCAGCCCCTGCAGCTCTTCGACCTCCAGACCGACCCCGGCGAGCAGAAGGACGTGGCCGCCCAGCACCCCGAAATCGTCGCCCGGCTCAAGCAGCTCTACGACGAAGCCAACCGCCTCGTCCCCGTCCCGCCGGAGCCAGCCCCGAAGGCCAAGGCCAAGCCAGCGAAGTAGGCGGAATGAAGTCGAGGCTTGGCAGCGCCGGGGGCTTTTCCCTAGCATCCCAGCGTGCTCTCCTTTCTGCGATTCTTCGGTGTGACGGTGGCGGCGGTCTGGTTTGGATCCACTGTCTTTTTCACCTTCTTCGCCGGACCGGCCTTCTTCACAGACGAGATGAAGAAGCTTGCTCCTCCGCCCTACAACGGAGCCATCGCCGAGCTGGTGCTGAGCCGCTACTTCATCCTGCACTACATCTGTGGCTTCCTCGCGCTAGCACATCTCGGGGCGGACTGGATGTATTCCGGCAAGATCCCGACGCGCGTGACGGTCTGGCTGGTGGGCGGCGTCCTCGGCCTGAGTCTCCTCGGCGGTCTCTGGCTCCAGCCCAAGCTCAACCAACTCCAGCATGTGAAATACGCCGACCGCTATCGCCTCTCGGCCACCGCGCAGGAGCGCGAGGCGGCGGCGAAGGATTTCGGCATGTGGCACGGCGTCTCGCAGACCATGAACGGCCTGGTATTTCTGTCCCTGTGGCTCTACCTCGCGCGGGTGATCCAGCCCGGCGATCCCGCGCGGTTTGTCTCGCCGATCAACAAGTTCGGCCTCGATCGAAGGGCGTAGCCTTGGCTGTGGATTTGGCTGGGCTCAAACAAATCCAACTCCTGATGTCGCAAACTTTGCGCGAAGTTGAGCACCTCACGCGTTGAAATCCTGAACTGAACTCGCCCATGAAATCCGCCATCACCATCTCACTTGTCCCCGAAGTTCGGGGTGGCCCGTTCGTGTATTGGGACGACCTCGCCGCCGGGTTCGCCGCCGCCGCGCGGCACGGTTTCGATGCGGTTGAGATTTTCCCGCCGCTCGCCAATGCCGTGTCCATCGGAGTGGCGCGCGCGCTGATGGAGAAGCATTCGCTCAAGGTCGCCGCCGTCGGCACTGGCGCGGGCTGGGTGAAGCACAAGCTCCGCCTTACCGATCCCGATCCCGCCATCCGCGCGAAGGCCCGCGAGTTCATCTACGGTGTCATCAACCTCGCCGGCTACCTCGGCGCGCCCGCCATCATCGGCTCCATGCAAGGGCGCTGGGACGGGGCCGTCTCTCGCGACCAGGCGCTCGCGTGGCTGGCGGAGGAGTTGAAGGCCCTCTCTGAACGCGCCGCCGCGCACAATCAAGTGCTGCTCTACGAGCCGTTGAACCGCTACGAGACGAACCTGATCAATCGAAACGCGGACGCCGCAGCGTTCCTCGATGCGCACAAACTCACCCACGTCCGCCTGCTCTGCGACCTCTATCACATGAACATCGAGGAGGCTGACCTCGCCGCGTCGTTACGCGCCGTCGGCCCACGCCTCGGGCACGTCCATTTCGCCGACTCGAATCGCCACGCCATCGGCTTCGGGCACACGGACGCGGTGCCCATCGTCGCCGCGCTGCGCGACATCGGCTACACCGGCTACCTCTCTGCTGAGATTCTCCCGTTGCCCGATTCGGACACGGCGGCGGCGAAGACAATGGAGAGTTTCCGCCGGCTCGTTTAGTCCGCCTGCCACTCCTCGCGCGGCCGTTTGATGAATCGCCGCCTTGCTCCACGCGTAGGGGGAACCCATGCGCGACGAAAAAGCGCTAGAGGGCTACGTGAAGTCCAAGACCTCGCGGAGGCAGGAGCAGGATATGCCCAAAAAACCTTCACATCACAAACACGCTCACACTCAACGGCGGAAGGGTGAATCCAGCGGAGAACGGCTGCCCGTGCATCTCGACTTCCTCCGCAGCCACGCCGCCGAGGTTGCCGTGGTTGCTGCCGCCGTAGAACGCGGCGTCACTGTTCAACACCTCGCGCCAGTAGCCGCCGTGCGGCAGGCCGATGCGGTAGTTCGTGCGAAGTTCGGGCGTGAGGTGCAGCACGACGAGGAGTTGCTGGCCTCCGTCCTGCGTGCGCCGCAGGAAGGAGAAGACGCTATGCTGGCTATCGGAACAGTCCACCCACTGGAAGCCTTCGAGCTCGTAATCGGCCTCCCACAGCGCGGGGTGGCTGCGGTAGAGCTGGTTGAGGTCGGCGAGGAAGCGTTGCGCGCTGGCGTGCTGCGGGTTGGCTTCGAGCAGCCACCAGTCGAGCGCGCGGTTCTCGCCCCACTCCTGGCCTTGGCCGAACTCGCCGCCCATGAAGAGCAAGTTCTTGCCGGGGAAAAGCCATTGGTAGCCGAGCAGAGCGCGGAGGTTCGCGAACTTCTGCCAGTCGTCGCCGGGCATCTTGCCGAGCAGGGAGCATTTGCCGTGGACGACCTCGTCGTGCGAGAGCGGCAGGATGAAGTTCTCGTTGTGATGGTAGAGCATCGCGAACGTGAGGTCGTGCTGGTGGTGCTGGCGATAGAGTGGGTCGCGGCTGAAGTAGCGCAGCGTGTCGTGCATCCAGCCCATGTTCCACTTGAAGGTGAAGCCCAGGCCCCCGAGGTAGGGCGGGCGTGTGACCAGCGGCCAGGTGGTGCTTTCCTCGGCGATGGTCAGGACGCCCGGGCACTCGGTATGGACGAGATGGTTGAACTCGCGAAGGAACTCGATGGCTTCGAGGTTTTCGCGCCCGCCGTATTTATTCGGCACCCACTCGTCGGCTTTGCGCGAGTAGTCGAGGTAGAGCATCGAGGCGACGGCGTCCACGCGCAGGCCGTCAATGTGGAAGCGCTCGCACCAGAAGAGCGCGTTGGCCGTGAGGAAGTTGCGAACCTCGTGGCGGCCGAAGTTGAAGATGAGCGTGCCCCAGTCCTGGTGCGCGCCTTGACGTGGGTCCTCGTGTTCGTAAAGCGCCGTGCCATCGAAGCGCGCCAGCGCCCACTCATCGCGGGGGAAATGCGCCGGCACCCAGTCCACGAGGACGCCGATGCCCGCCTCGTGCAGCGCGTTGACGAGGAATTGGAAGTCATCCGGCGTCCCGTAGCGGCAGGTGGGCGAGTAGAAGCCCGTGACCTGGTAGCCCCAGCTCGGGTAGTAGGCGTGCTCGGAGACGGGCAGGAACTCGATGTGCGTGAAGCCCAGGCGGCGGACGTATTCCACCAACAGAGGGGCGACCTCGCGGTAGCTGTAGGACTCGGCAATGTTCTTCTTCATCCACGAGCCGAGGTGGACTTCGTAGATGCTCAACGGCTCGCGGAGCGGCTGGCGCGTGCGGCGCTGCGCCAGCCACGCGGCGTCGGTCCAGGCGAACTTGCGGTTGTTCCAGACGATGGAGGCGTTCTGCGGGGCGGCCTCGAAGAAGAAGCCGTAAGGGTCGGTCTTGAGGACGATGTCGCCGAGGGCATTGCGGACCTCGAACTTGTAGAGCGTGCCTTCGCCCAGGCCCGGCACGAAGAGTTCCCACACGCCGGACGCGCCGAGCCGCCGCATCGGGTGGTAGCGCCCGTCCCATTTGTTGAACAACCCCACCACGCTGATGCGTTGCGCCTCGGGCGCCCAGACCGCGAAGCTCACGCCGGGCACGCCGTCCACCTCGCGGAGCTGCGCACCGAGCTTGTCGTAAATGCGGCGCTCATTGCCCTGGCCCAAGAGGTAGAGGTCCGTCTCGCCCAGCGACGGCCAGAAGGAATACGCGTCGCGCGTGCGCCGGGTATTGCCCTGATAATCGGTGATGACGAGGTCGTAGGCGAAGGTGCGTTGCGCGGCGGTCGTCGTGCCCTCGAACATCCCGCGGGCGTCGAGCCTCTCCAGCACGAAGGAGGGCTTTTTCGGCTCATGGACCGGCACTACCTCGACCCGCGCGGCGTTCTGGAGCAACGCGCGAACGACGAGCCCGGAGCCATCACCGAGCGGGTGCATCCCGAGCAACTGGTGGGGCGAGGAATGCAGGGCATTGACGAGGCTGTCCAGTTCGGCCGGCGTCAGAATCATGGAGGCATAGTGGTAGGCCGACGCGCGGAAAACACGCAAAAAGCCACCACCTCAGGGGGACGCGACCTGTTTCCGCCGCCAGAGTTCAAAGTGGTAGAGCGCCACGACCACGAGTGCGTGCTGAATCTTCCCCGAGGCGATCAACTCCGGCAAGTCCGTCACCGGCACGAGCTGCGTGCGAATGTCCTCGCAACTGTCGAACTCCACCGGATGCGTAAGCCGGCAGTTGCGCACCAGCAGCGTGTGGCAGGTGTTCGACATGATGGCGGGGTTTGGAAAAATCTGGCCGATGAGTTCCACCTGCTCGCCTTCGTAGCCGGTCTCCTCGCGCAACTCGCGCTGGCCACCCGCGACTGGCGAACTGTCATCCGCGTCCATCACTCCGCCAGGAATCTCCAGCTCGACGGTGTCCGAGCCGTGGCGGTATTGCTCCACCATCACCAGCTTGTCGTCCGGGGTGACGGCGATGACGTTGACCCAATTCCGAGTGTCGAGGACGAAGAAGTCGTGTTCCGCCCCCGTGCGCGGCGAGCGCTTTACGTCCGTGCGCACGGTGAAGATGCGGAAGTCCGCGAGCTGCTTGGAACTGAGGACGGGCCACTTTTCAATCATGGCGGCGGAGCATCCGTTCGCTGGAGGGGAAAGGGAAGTTGAGAGTTGGGGAGTTGAGGGGCCCGCTCGAACTCCCAGACCGTCTCTCAACACTCAACTTTCAACTACTTCTCCGGGGTGATCAGCAGTAGTGGAGGAGCCGCTTCGCGTGCGGGCCGAGGTGCTGGAGTGATTTCGCCGTGCGGGCCCCACGCCCGAAGCGGAAGGCAAAGAGCAAAAGTGAAAAGACCAATTGCCACCACCGTGGTGGCGACTTGCAGTCGCCGCCTTGTGGGATGGATTGGCTGGAGGGCGGCGGCTGGAAACCGCCGGCACAAGTTGCGCAAGGACATGTGCTGCTTCTGCAGCACAGCCAGTGGGCTCACAACTCGAAGTCCACGACCGTCACCTTTTCGATGAGCGGCATCGCGCTCGCAACGAAGGCCAGATGCTCCGGGTGCGCGAGGTAGGCGTCGCGCGCGGCAGCGTCGGTGAGCGTCATCACGAAGGCGTGCGTGTGGCCGGCGTTCTGGCCCTCGGGGCTGTTGTTCGGGCCAACGATGAAATCCTCGACGCCGGGAATGCTCTCGGAGAGGTCGAGCAGGTTGGAGCAAATCTGGTCGATCTGCTCCGGCGTGGTGTCGGCTTTGAACTGGATGAGTGCGATGTGTTTAACTCTGGCCATAAGTTTTTTAAGTGCCCGCGCCGGAAAACCCCGCCGCTCTGGACGTTCGAATTGCGGCGGAGTATGCGGACTGGCCGCGGCAAGTCAAACGCGCGTTCTAACTACCACGCTGCCGAGGGGTTCAAGAAAAGAAGGCCAGCGGCAGTTGCCGAGCGCACGCTTCCTGGAGTCCACTCACGCCCAAGCCCAGCAGCCGCAGCGGCCGGTGCACGAGCCGCTCGCGCGCGAGCAGCCAGCAGCCGAGACGGTAAATCTCCCGCGCCTCGTGCAGCGGCTCCTCCACCGAGATCTGCCGCGTGAGCGTGGTGAAGTCGCCGTAGCGCACCTTCACCTGCACGGTCAGCGCCCCGAGCCGGCTTTGCGTCAGCTTCGCCGCGATGTCAGCGGCCTGCTCGCGCAGGCACGCGCGCAACGTGGGCCGGTCGTCGGTGTCGCGCAGGAAGGTGTTCTCGCTGCTGATGCTCTTAACCTCGTCGCCCAGATAGAGCGGGCGCGGGTCGTCGCCGATGGAAAAGCGTTTCAGCTCCGGCCCCCACGACCCAACCAACGCCCGCAGGTCTCCGGAATAATCCTGCAAGTCGCCCACGGTGCGCAGCCCGGCACGCACGAGATTCTCTTCCGTGACTTGGCCGACGCCGTGGAGCGAACGCACCGGCAGCGGGCGCAGGAAGGCGACCTTCTCCGATTCGTGGATGAGCGTCAGGCCGTCGGGCTTTTTGAAATCGCTGGCGAGCTTGGCCAGCAGCTTATTGGGTGCGATGCCGATGGTGGCCGTGATCTGCCGTTGCGTGCGGATGAGCTGCTTGAGAGCACGGGCCAGCGGTAACGCGCGCTCCAGGCTCGCGTCAGCGGAGTCAGCCTGCGCCTGCGCGGAGACATCCGCGTAAGCTTCGTCCACGGACACTTGCTGGATGAGTTCGCCCGCGCTCTCTCGCACAAGCGCCATGATGGCGCGCGACTCCGCCTGATACGCGGCCATGCGCGGCCGGACGAAGACTCCGGCGGGGCAAAGCCGGCCTGCGGTCACGCTGGGCATCGCCGAGCGCACGCCGAACTTGCGCGCCTCGTAGCTCGCCGCCGCGACGACGCCGCGCTGTGTGGGCGGCGCACCGACGATGACAGGACGGCCCCGGAGCGCGGGGTTGTCCCGCTGCTCCACAGACGCGTAGAACGCGTCCATGTCGAGGTGAAGAATGACGCGGTGCATGCGCGTGCGCGCCGCGTTACTTGCCCGGCGGAGTCGCCGGCGACCCAGTGCGGATGAAGTCGAGGATCGCAGCGCGAGCGGGGTCGCCGTCGTTGGCGATGTTGTTGCCGACGGAGCCGTGGTTGCGGTCCTTGACGAGCAACTCCGTGACGCGCTTGTTCCCCGCCGCTTGGAGGACGGAGACGAAGAACCGGTTCTCCTCCGCACGCGTGGCCATGTCCTTATCCGCGTAGAGCACGAGCAACGGCGCAGTGTCCGCGCGCGCGAAGCGGATGGGGGCGGCGTCGTCCGCCGTGATGTTGAAGCGGCTGATGCCCCGCTCCGCGCGCACCGTGTAGTGCGTCATCAACTGGCCGCTGACCGGGATGTAGCCGGCGAAGTTCGTCGGGGCCAGGCCGTGCCTTTGAAAATACCGCGCGTCCATCGCGAGCATCGCTGAGAGGTAGCCGCCCGCCGAATGCCCGCCGACGAAGACCCGGCGCGCGTCGCCACCCTTCTCTGCGATGTGCTTTTGCACCCAGGCGCAGGCAGCGGCGGCGTCCTCTATGTAGGCGGGAAACGTGGCTTTGGGACTGAGACGATAGTTGGCCGCCGCCACCGCGACGCCGGCACGGGCCAGGCTCTGCGCGATCTTCACCGTGGACGCGTCGTCCTTCGTGCCGCCGGTCATGCCGCCGCCGTGGAACCAGACGAGCGTGGCGAATGCGGGTTGTTCCGCGGGCAGATATAGGTCCAGCCGGCAGCGCTGCTGCTCAAGCTCAGTGAGCGTCGCCTCGCCCTTGTAAGCCACATTCTTGACAGTCTGCGGTTCGGCACTGGACGCGGATGGAATCGCCACCTGACCGAGGCACAGCAGGA
>SIBB01000043.1 GCA_009695395.1 Pedosphaera sp.
GTCGAGCTGCTGGATGACCTTCGACGCGGCCTCGACGGCTTCCGGGTCGCCGCTGAGAACCAGGCTGTTGCTGCGCGCGTCCACGAGGACCTTCACGGTTTGGGCCTGCGCGTTAAGGCTCTTCTCGACGAGGCCGGAAATCTCGGCGGCCAGCGCAGACTTGAGCCGAATGACGCGCGTTTCCTCACGCATCGGCTTTTTGCCGGCGGGGTCGAGTTGGCGGATAATAGCTTCGACGCGGGTGATTTCCGCGTCAGCGCCGCTGACCATGATGCGGTTGTTCTTCGGGTCGGCGATGACCGTGGCCGCGCCGCCGGGTGGCTCGCTCTGCCCCCGGAGCTGCTCCGTGTAGAGCTGCGTGACGAGCGTGGTCAGGTCGGTGGCCGTGCGCGCGTGCAACTCAACTGTGCGGAACTGGCGGGCGAGGTTCTGCGTCGTGGCGGTGTCGAGCTGCATCACCAACTCGCGCACGCGGGTCAAGTCCTTCGCCGTCGCGAGCACGATGATTTGCTTGCCGCTCGCGTCGGGGATGAGCTTCGGCTCCATCTGCGGGTCGGTGCCGGGTCCGCCCATCTGCGCGAGGAGCTGCGTGGCGAGCGTGATGATTTCCGTCGGCGTCTTGGCGCGCACGGGCAAGACAACCATCTCGCGGCGCTGCGTCGCCGGCGCGAGGTCCACGACCTGGACGAGTTGCTCGATCTCAGTGAGCTGCTCGGGCGTGGCGGTGACGAGCATCCGGTTGTTCGCGTTGTCCGCGACGACGGAGGGCTTGGGCTGGCCTTCGTAACGGCGGTCCGCCATGCGGTCAGTGAGCAGCTTCTCGAAGCCGGGGAAGATGGTTTCCAGCCGCGTATTCTTGAGCACGATGATCTGGAGCTGGCGGTTCATCGGCGCGCCGTTCTTGCCGCGCAGTTGCTTCACCAACTCCTCGATGCGCAGCAGGTGCGGCTCGCTGGCGGTGACGATGAGCCGACCGTTGTCGTCGCTCATCAGTTTGGCGTGCGCGCCGGTGTCCAGGCCGCCCGCGCCGCTCATCTGGTTGCGGTAAAGCTCATCAATCAACGGCAGCAGGCGCTTCGCATCCGCCGCCGTGCCGACCTCGATGAAGCGTGTTTGCATCGCCTGCGGCTGCGAGGTGCCGGTCTCCAACTGCGTGAGAATCTCCGTCGCCGTCTGGAGGTCGCCGGGGGAGCCAGTGATGACGACACTCTTGCTGCCCGCGTCGAAGGTGACACTGGCGGTCGTGCCAATCTTACCGCCCTGCTCCCGCCGGGTGAGGGCTTGCGTGATGATCGCAGCGAAGTCCTTCGGCTCGGTCGCGCGCGGACGGAAGACTTTCGTGAGCTGCACCGTCAGCGTGCGAAGCGGGACGTTGTTGGTGCCGACCGGGTTGCCGACAATGCCCTTGTCCACGCGGCTGATGAGCAAATCAATCTGCTCCAACTGCGCCGCGACGGGCGAGGCGACAATGAGGCGATTCTGCTGGGTGTCGGCGATGACGCGGGCCTTGGTGGCGGCAGTGCTGCCAGTTTCCTTCGGCTCGGCCACGCCGGGAATCGCCTGACGGATGATGTTCGCAAGCTCCTCGGCCTTCATGGAGGTCGGGTAGTAGATGCGCACGTCGCCCGCCGGGCCTTCGCGCTGGTCGAACTTCGTGATCAGCTCCTCCGCCAGCGCAATGCGCTCGCGTGGGCCGAAGAGGACCATCGTGCGCGAGGCGTCATCATAGACGGCGGTGATGTATTCGTTCGGGTCGGGCGGGAGCGCGACCATCGTCTTGCTCGTGGGATTGAACTCCTGCCGGCGGGGCGCAGTGGCGAGGCCGAAGGTGCGGTTGAGCAGGTCGGCGACAATCGCGCCGGAGGTGTTTTGCAGCGCATAAGTTTTCATCTGCCTCTCGGCGGGAGCCTCGATGTCTATGGTCGCCAGCAGGGTCTTGATGCGCTGAATGTTGGAGAGCCGGTCGGTGATGATGATGCCGCGGCCGCGGGGGAGGACGGCCATGGAACCTGCGGTGGAGAGCATGGACGTCAGCGACTCGGTGATTTCTTTCGAGTCCACATTCTTCGCATCGAGCACGGCGGTGACGACTTCGCCGGGCCGCACGTCGCCGGCGGGCGCAGTGCCGCGCAGGAGTTTCAGCGGCGTGGAGGGCAGCTCCTTGAAGGGCACGAGCTGGAGGTAGTTGGCGTTCTCTACCAGCATGACGCCCTTCATCGAGAGGATGACGTTCAACGTGTCGAGCGCCTCGGCGTAGGTGTAGGTGTTGGCGTCGTTGTAGGAGAGCGTGCCCTCGGGCTTGGTGGCGGCGAGGAGTGGCTTGTTCGCCATCTGCGCGAACCGCTCAATCACGTCGGCGTAGGAGATGCCATCGAACTGGAAGCGGATGTTGCGCGCGGGCGCGGCTGCGCCAGCGGGCGCGGCGGGCGCAGTCGTGGCGGCGGGCGGGGTGATGGTGACGGTCTTCGCGGGGGCGTTCGCGGCGGGTGCGGCCTTCGGCACGTCCTGCGCCGCAAGGGTGAACGTGCCACCGGCGAGCGCCAGGGCGAGGAACGTGGAGTGCGTGCGGTTCATAAGGGGAAAGTGTTTACGGTGTTATGCGGGGGGCTTCGACAACAATTTTTGCCAGCTCCGGAGGCAGTTTCGCCACCTCCATCTTCCGCAAGTCCGCCAGCGTCTGGCCACGCTCGATGGCGAAGAACTCATCCTTCACGCGCACGATGACGCGGCTGAAGGATTGCAGGCCGCTCGCGCCGGGCAGCGGCATCGCGCGGTAGTCCACCAGCGCGATGGTGCCGCCCGCGAGCGCGTCGCCGGGTTTGTAGCGCGCGGTCTTCTGAGTCGTCAGGTCGCGCACATGAATCTCCGGCTGCCCCTGCCACTCGGACAGCGACACGATGCGGAAGGTCTCTGGTCCCGGCGGTCCCGGCGGCGTGGCGGGCGTGCTCGATGGAGAACCCGGCGAGGTGCGCGTCGGCGGCACGGGCGGGGGCGGCGGGCGCTTGATGTAGGGCCGCAGGATGTCGCGCACGGGAATCGTGTCGAACGCGCGACGCTCGGGGGAATCAAGCTCCACCTTGGCCAGCAACAGCTCGCGCTTCACGTCGGGGGCCGGGTCCAGCACGAGCGTCAGGCAGCGGAACTGCACGCGCACCACGCCGGGGGCGTCGCCGCCCGAGACGACGAGGTTCTCCAACCGCAGCAGATGGGGCGCGTGCTCCAGTTGGAACAGCAGGTTCACGACGCCGGCCAACGCGCCTTCGCCCTGCACGTTCCAGCCGATTTCACTCGCGCCCCTCATCTTGCGCGGGCCGACGGGCAGGCGCGTGAAGCTCACTTCCTTCAAGCCGGCACGCAGGATTTTCTTCGTCAGCATCTCGCCGGAATGCGCACTAGCCTCGTCCACGGTGTCGGCGAAGGTCAGCTTCCCGAGGCTCTTCAACCGGTCCTCGGCGCTGAAGTAGTTACGCCGGTCGGTCTGGATTTTCGTGAGCCGCTCGCGCGCGGTGACGATGCGCTTGTCGAGTTCCGCGAGTGGCTTGGTGATGAAGGCGCGCAAGCCCAGCCCGCCGCCGAAGAGGCACGCCGTCCCGAGCACCAGCCCGGCCAGGAGTTTCTCGCGTTGGTTCACCCGCCTCCTTTCTTGCGCGGCTCAAGCGACGCGTCATCCTCCGGACGTTCCGGCGGCGTCACTTTCGAGAGGTCAATCTTGAGCTTCGCTGGCACGACCAGCTCGATGGTCGAGAGAAATTCGTAGCCCGTCTTGTCGGAGCCGGGCGTGATGGCGAGCGGCTTGACCTCGTAGCCGGCGGCACGGAGCTGCTTCTCAATCTTCGCCAGAACCGCGCCGCTCTTCGCGCGCACCGCGAGGCGGATGATACCTTGCCCGCTGACGGACAAGGACGTGAGGAACACATCCTCGCTGCGCGGCAGCACGGCGGTGAGGTAGGCGTAGTGCAGCAGCCAGTCGCGCTCGCCCTTCACCCACTCGTTCACCACGCCGGCCTGCCCAATCATCTGGCGGTAGATGGGCCGCTGCTTTTCGGCGAGAACGGCTTCGGCAGTGATGGCATCCAGCACCGCCTGCCGCTGGCCGACCAGCCAGCTCCGCAGGCCCGCGACGATAAGGAACAGCACGACCGCCGCAGCGACACCGGCAAGAATCTTTATCTTCCGCAAGTCGCGCTGCACGGCGGGACGCTTCGGATTGAGGAAGTCGAAGGGCAAGCCGCCTGCTTCCGCGAAGCCCAGCGCGAGGCCGATGCCCGCGGTCGCACCGGCGGCGGCGGTGCGCGAGTCGTCGGGCAATTCCAGCGCGGAGCAGTCGAGCAGCGCGACGGGCGTGCTCACGCGCGTGGCGAGCGCAGCGACGACGGCGGCTTCGTGACCAGTCGCGCCCGCGACGAAGAGTTTTGCCAACGCGCCCGCCGAGCCGAGGCCGCTGTAGCTGTGCAGGCTGCGGACGACCTCGATAGTCGCAGCGGCGACGAAGGCTTCGGCGGTCACGCCTTGGTTTGGAGTTCCGCCTGAAGGCGGGACACCCAGCCCGGCGCTCCGGCTGAAGGGCACGGCTTGGTCGGTGACGACATCAATGCTGAGTTCGTCCGGACGCAGCGAAACCAACGCGTAAGCCTGCCCGGCCTCGTTCACGCGGCACGCCTCCACACACCGCGCGCTGGCGCTGGGCAGCAATCCGAGCGCGACAAGCTTCACGCCGGCGGCTTCGGCAGCGCGCTGGTAGAACGCGACGACATCGCGCTTGGCGACGGCGACGAGCACTTCGAGCTTCGGCGGCGGGGCGGCGGGCGCTTCTGCGCCGGGCTTCGCGTTCACGTCGGGCTTGGGCGCGGGCGGGGTGATTTGCCGGTGGACTTGGAAATCAATCACCGCGTCCGCGAGCCGGAACGGCAGGTCCTTGCCGACTTGCAGGTGGACGATGGAGGCCAACTCGCGCACGTCGGGGATGACGGGGAGCAGCAGGGTCTTGAGCACGACTTGCGCGCGCGGGATGCCCAGCACGACAGGGCCGGGCTTGAGCTTGAGTTGGTCGAGAGCCTTTGCGATGGCGGTGCCGAGCACGGCGGCGTCGGTGCGGTCGGCGTCGGCGGGGAGGTTGAGCGACGCGACGGACACGCGGGCCACCGCGGGCTGGCCGCTGCGCGTGGTGGTCTGCACGACGCGGAGGGAACGGCCATCGAGGTCGAGCGCGGTGGCCTGCGCGGGCAGCTTCGAGCGCTGCTCGCGGGTCAGGGAGAATGTCTTCAGCGGGAAAGCGGGGAGAGAGTCGCTGTCAGCCACGGCGAGCCTCCTTTCCGTTTCGGTTCGCTGATTTGGAGGGAGCAGCCTCCGTCTCGCCACTGATGGGGAAGGGCAGGCCACGTCGGGTCACATCGCGCAGGTAGGTCACTCGGCGCGCGCCGGCGGCGACATCAATGCCGGCTTCGAGCACGCGGTAGCGGCCCGAGGGCAGGCCATAGCCGATGACTTGGATGGTGAATTGAAAACTCCGCGCGGTGAGCAGTGGCGCGAGGGCCTTGAACTTCGCGGCGTCCACCACGCCTTCCGCGTAGAGCCACGCGATGGTGGTGCGGCGCTCGGGGCTGATGCTGCGGCGCGCGGACACGATGGACTCGGCGAGCGCGTCGTCCACGCCGGGCAACGTGGCGAGGACGGCGATGCTGGCGGTGTTCACGTTGATGAGTCCGGCGGTCTGCAGCTCGGCGGACGTGGTGAAGAGTTCGAGCACGGTCGCGAGCTCGAGCTTGCCGACGCCGGAGGTGATTTCGATTTCAAGCCCCTTGCCGTCCTTCACAGGAAGTTTGGCTTCGAGCAAGTCGGCTGCGTGGGAGAGTGTGACATCGTTGGCGCGGAGGGCGGCGAGGAAGTTCGTGAGCGCCGGGGGCAGCTCGGTCTCGGGGAACACAGCGTCGGGGCTGTTGAAGTTCACGCGATAGGTGCCGTCGCTGGCGGTGTCGGGGTCGTAGGAGGCGATGGTGAGGAACTGGCTCAGGCCGCGCACGGCACGCTGTTGCTCAGCATCATCGCCGGTCGCAGTGGCGCGCGGGGCGGCGTTGCCGTGCAGGAGCGCGGGGGTGAAGCCGCGCACGAGGAGAAGTTCGTCGAGGGAGGCGAGCGGGCCGTTGCGGATGGTGTAGGGGCTCTGGAGGCCGCTGTAGTAATCCTGCTCGGCTCCCTCGGGCAGCGGTGTGCTGTCTTCGTCAGTGAAGTCGTGCAGCGCGGCGGCGAGGGTGGGCGTGATCCGCGGGAGCTTCTCAAGGTTCGCGTCGCCGAGCGCGTTCACGTTGAGCTTCGAGGCTTCGTCGGTGAGGCCGAAACGGATTTCGTCCAGCGACTCGCCATCGCCGGGAGAGAAGACGGTGAAGAACCAACGGTCCGCTCCATCCTCGAACACGAGGCGGTCACGGAAGGCCCCGGGGTTTTGCTGCCAGTCGGTCGCACCGGGCAGGGCATCCGCTGCGACGCGCAAGGCTTCTTCGACACCGCTCATCGCCGCCGCCCAAGCCTGCTCGGTGCCCACGCTCGCGCTGGCGGCAGTGTCCGCCGCCTTGAACCGGAATAGCAGGCTCACGACGACCATCGAAAGGAGCATCACGAGCACGAGCACGCCGACGAGGATGAACGCGCGGCGGGGGACGGCGTGCGTCGTCTCACTCTCACCCATCGGGGTAGAGCGCTGGGGTGAGGGGGGTGCTACGGAGTAATTTGCCGCCCCTCTGCGCAACACTCCCGCCCCCTCGCCCTGGCCCTCTCCCCCGATGGGGGCGAAGGAAGGGAGGCGCGTCAGTTCGCGTTGAGAGCAGAAGTTCACCGGGAGTTCACGTTCGCCACGAAGTTGGTTTCCGGCGGCTTGGGCTGGCCGGCGGGGAGGAAGATGACGCGGCGGAAGACTTCGCTCGGATACTGCTCGGGAGAGGCGTCGGGCGACAGCGGCTCAAAGCCAAACGTGACTTCCACGCCGGGCGGCGGGGCGATGCCGCTCCAGCTTTCGCACCACGCCGTGCCATCCCAGAAACGAAAACTCAGGTAACGCACTGCCTCGGTGAACGGGTCAGTGGCGGTCGGGGCTGGGGCCGAGGCGGGGGCTGGGGCGCTGGTGACGGGTGGGATTATTTCGCTCTCCGGGTCGATCGCGGTGGTGGCGAGCGCGGGCGCAAGCGCCGAGGTGAGGAAGTCCACCGCCGGTTCCTCGGTGCGCACGAGGCCGCTGACGGAGAGGTTCGTGCCTTCGCCCGCGTAGATGGCGCGATACGCGACGCGCCGGAGGTCGGTTTGCATCCCACCCGACGCGAGCGGCAGCGCGGTGGTGGCGAAGCGCAGGGAGTTGGAATCGCCAGTGAAGCCCACGCGGTCGTGCGCAGGTGCAACGCGGAGGTCGGCGGCGAGGCGATCCATGACTTGGCGCACGGCGGCGAGGCGTTCAGCCTCATCCATGAGTTGGCCGCGCAGCGAGGTGGATTGCTGGTAGAAGGTCATAGCCACGAGCAAGAGGCCGATGGCGATGGCGATGGCGAGGACGACTTCGAGGAGGGTGAACCCCGGAGAATGCGAAAGCGCAGCGAGAACGCCTGACGCCGGCGTCCGTGCTCCAGTGGATTGGCGAAGCAGGCGCATGGGTCAGAACGCGGCGGGCACGGCGCTGCGGTTGGAGTCCACGCGGACGACTTGGCTGAGGCGACGGACCAGTTGCGCCTCCTGATGCCGGATGATGACCTCGACGCGGAGCAGGCCGCTGGCCGCGCCGGTCTCCGTCTCGGTGGGGGACACGACGAGTTCAGCGGTCCACTTGTCGAAGGGCGCGAGGAAGGGTTGCTCGCCACCCGCAGCCGTAGAGCGGATGCCGAGCTGGATTTCGGCGAGCACGGTGGCGGCGAGGTTGCCAGCGTGAGTGTTGAGGCGCTGACGTTCGAGACTGTCAGCGGAAGCGTTCATGCCACTGGTGACAATGGCCGCAGCGGTGACGAAGAGCGCGAGGGCGAGGATGACTTCGAGAAGGATGGATCCGTGCGCGGGTGACTTGCAGTCGCCGACGCGGCTCAGGGCCAAGGCGTGGCCAAACCTCACTTCAGACCCTCCGCTGCGGCCTCCGTGGCCGGGGCGGGAGGCTCGGGTTCAGTAGTGTCAGCGACCGTCTGGCGGCGGATGGTGCCCGTCAGCCCCGCCAAGCGGACCGTGATACGGCGGACATCCGTCTCATCACGCGAGGTCAGCACAATTTCCACGGAGTCCCCGGTGCCGTCGGGGTAGAAGTTCACGACCGAGAAGGGGCTGTGCGAGGTTTCCCCGGCGGACGTCTCCGATGCCTGGGCCTCGGGCGCGGCAGCCTCTGCAGTTGTCTCCACACTTTGGCCACCGGGCTGAACCTGCTGGATGCTGACGAGCTCGCTGATGCTCTGCACGTAGCTCGCCGCATCCGGCAAATCTTGGAACACGCCGGGGGCACCAGCTGGGTCCGCCTCCCACATCACGCGCACCGTGGTGCCGGGTGCTTCCGCCACCAACGTCTCAGCGTTGTCCCCGCTCTCCGCCTCGGGGAAGAGGATGCGCACCTGCTTGCCCGTGCTTTCGGCGTGGGCGCGGGCGAAGCGGAACAAGGACTCCATCTGCATCGCGCCCTCGTCGAGCCGCGCGCCGTTGGCCGCCGTGGAGAAGTTGTAAACCACCGCGCCCAGCAACAGCAGCATCAGCACGACGGTCAGCAACTGCTCAATGAGCGTGAAGCCGCGCGTGCGCTGTTGGAGTTGGTGAGGGCGAAGGGTCATGAGAATTAACGACCAGTGTTATCGCCGCTGGCGACTTCGGCACCGTGCTTGATGTCGTCGTCGCTATCGGGCTGGCCGTCGGGGCCGACGGAGAAGAGCTTGTAAGGCAGCGCGCTCGTGCTTTCAGCGTCACCGCCAGCGGCGATGAGTTCGTAGCGGAGCTTGTTGCCCCACGGGTCGTCGAGCGAGGTGCCGGGCTTGATGTAAGGCCCCTGCCACTTCTCGCCCATACGCTCGTTCTCAAAGGTCGGCTTCTTGGACAGCGCGTCGAGGCCGCCCTCCTGCTCAGTCGGGTAGTGCCCGAGGTTGAGCCGGTAGGTGTCCAGCGCGGTGGCGACCTGTGCGAGCATCAGCTTGGTGGTGTTCTTCTCCGCGCCCTTTTGCTGGGGGAGGACGAAGACCACCATCGCCGCCGCGAGCATCAGGATGACGACGATGACGAGAAGAATCTCAATGAGGGTGAATCCTGCCGCGTGACGCGACAGCCGTTTCGATTGCTGTGTGTGTGACAACTTCATGAATTGCCCAAGTGCGACGCGAGGTGGCGGTCAAGATTCAAGGGAACTTCGATTTAGCAGAGAAAATTTTCCGAGGAGCGCGGACGCCCAAATCAACAACCGGTTTGGCGGGCAGGTGAACGCACCTATAACCGCCAGAAACATCAGGGCAGGAAGATGTTGAAACAGCTCGGAACGGGACGGATCTGTGCGCTGCCTTGGATTGGTTTGCTGTGAGCTTTCAGTCTCGTTAGCCGGGCTGCGGGCGTGAGCGTCCGGGCTCCAGCGCCGCTATCCACTACTTTGACCCCAGCGAGCTGGCCATCGTGAAAATGGGCAGCAGCAAACCCAGTGCGAGGAACCCGATGCCCGCCGCGACCACGCACAGGATGAGCGGCTCGATGAGCCGCACCGACTGGTCCACCGAGCGGTTCGTCCGGCGCTCGACAGTGTCGGAGATTTGCACGAGCACCTTGTCCAACTTGTTGGATTCCTCCGCCACGGCAATCATCGCCAGGATTTGGTCAGGGAAGAAGTCGCCTTTCGCCAGCGGCTCGGACAGGCGCTTGCCGTCGCGCACCGACTCCGTGGCCTCGGCGATGCGCTCGGCGAGGATGGTCGAGCCGGTGGCGTTCTGGGAAATCTTCAGCGCGGTGAGCAGCGGCACGCCGTTGGCCAGCATTGTGCCGAGGATGCGGCAGAAGCGCGTAATGGCCAGCAGCCGCAGGGCGTTGCCGACCACGGGGATTTTCAACTGCCACTTCTCCACCTTGCGCCGCGCGGCCTCGGTCTGGAGATTGAGCCACAGGAAGAAGCCCGCGCCCGCGCCGCCGAGTATCAGCAGCCACCAGTAGCCACGCACCAGCTTGCTCGCGGCGAAGAGGATCTCCGTGGGCAGCGGCTTCTTCGCGGCGGCCAGCAACGGCTCGAAGCGCGGCACGAAGAACACCAGCGCACCCACCATCACCAGCGAGCCGAGCGCCGTGAGCAACGCCGGGTAAATCAGCGCGCCCATCACCTTGCTGCGCAGCTCCTCGTAGCGTTCGAGGAAGCCCGCGAGGTTGCGCAGCACGTCCTCCAGAAACGCCGCGCGTTCACCCGCCTGAATCATCGCGATGTGCAACGTGGGAAAAACTTCCGGGTAAGGCCGCAACGCGTCGGTGAGCGTCTTGCCCTCGGAGACGGAGGCTCGAATTTCCTTCATCAAGTCGCGCAGCCCAACCGCAGGCGTCGAGCGAATCAGCGAATCCAGTGCACGGAGCAACGGCACGCCGGAGCCGAGCAGGTCCGCGAGCTGGCCGTAGAGGATGCCGAGGTCGCGCGACTTCACGCGTCGCCGCGCGGGCTTCCCGCCGGACGCCGACGCGCCGCCCGACACGGTGACAGGGAACAGCCGCTTCTCCTCCAAGGCCCGCATCGCCGCCGCCTCGCTCTCGGCCTCGAGCGCGCCGGTGACGCGCACGCCGGCCTCCGTCATCGCGGTGTAGGTGAACTGAGTCATGCGTTTTTAGCGACAGATAGACAGAGATGAAACACAGATGGGGAATGGTCACATGACCATGCGTTTGTATTCCACTTTGGTGCGCCCGGAATTGATGAGGTAGCGGAGGCAGACTTGCGTGGCCTTCAGCTCGTTCAAGAGCTGGGCTTCGTGCGCGGGCTGATACTCGGGGCCGGCCTTCAGTTCGACCACGATTCTGTCTTGCACGAGCAAGTCAGCCGCGTAGTCGCCAATGATGACGCCCTTGAAGTAGACTTGCAGTTTCAGCTCCAGTTCGACCTTCACCTTCCGCAAAGTCAGCTCTACCTGCATGGCCCGTTGATAGACGCGTTCGAGAAATCCATAGCCCAGCACATTATGGACATCGAACGCCGCGCCGATAAGTTCGCGCGTGTCAGGCTCCAGCGAATAGTCCTTCGCCCCACTCCCCATCTGTGTTCCATCTGTGTTCATATGTGGCACAAGAAATCACCCCGCCGTGCACAGCACCACTTCATCCGGCGTCGTGACGCCTTGGCGGACCTTGTCCCAGCCGTCTTCGCGCAGCAGCCGCAGACCGCCTTGTTTGGCGACGCCCACAATCTGCTGCGATGGCGCACGTTCGATGATCTTCTCCGAGATGGCGTCGCTCATCTCCATCAGTTCGTAGAGACCGCTGCGGCCACGATAACCGGTGTTGCGGCAGTTGGGGCAGCCCGTGCCGCGCCAGAGCTTGTCGCCGGGCCCGAGCACGAGGTCGCGCGGCAGGTGCGCGCGGTCTGGCTCGTAGTCGGCCTTGCACTTCGAGCAGATGCGGCGCACGAGGCGCTGGGCCATCGAGCCGATCAGCGTGCTGCTGATGAGGAACGGCTCCACGCCCATGTCAATGAGCCGCATCGGCGCGGACGCGGCGTCGTTCGTGTGCAGCGTCGAGAGCACGAGATGGCCGGTGAGCGCGGCTTGGATGGCGGCGCGGCCGGTTTCGAGGTCGCGGATTTCGCCGATCATCACCACGTCCGGGTCGTGACGGAGGATGGCGCGCAGACCCTTCTCAAAAGTCATGCCCACCCCCGCATTCACGGGAATCTGGTTCACCCCGGTCAGGTTGTATTCCACAGGGTCCTCAACCGTGAGCACCTTCAGCCCGGGGCCGACAATGGCATTCAGCGCCGCGTAGAGCGTCGTTGTCTTGCCCGCGCCGGTCGGCCCGGTGACGAGGAAAATGCCGTGGGGCAGGTCAATGATGCCCTTGAAAATGCTGAACGACCGCTCATCCATTCCGAGCTGCGGCAGCGTGAAAAGCACGTTCGCCTTGTCGAGAAGACGCATGACGACGCCCTCGCCGAAGAGCATCGGGATGACGCTCACGCGCACGTCAATCTGCCGCCCGCCGACGTTGAACTTGATGCGCCCGTCCTGCGGGATGCGGCGCTCGGCGATGTTGAGGTTCGCGAGAATCTTGATGCGACTGATGATCGCCGCTGCGAAGCGGTGCATCTGCTGCGGCACGGGCGCCTCCTGCAACACGCCGTCAATGCGGTAGCGGATCGCCATGTAATGCTCGTAAGGCTCCACATGAATGTCGCTCGCCCGCTCGCTCACGGCTTCGAGGATGATCTCGTTGACGAGCTTGATGACGCTGGCTTCCTGCGCGGCTTCGAGCAGGTCCTCGCTGCCGGTTTCGACCGCGGCGGGCGCGTCGTCCTCGCCGACCATCTCGTCCAGCGTGTCGCCGCCGAGGCCGTAGTGGGTCTTGATGACCTTCTCAATCTCGTCGCGCGTGGCGAGCACGGGCTGGATGTTCAGCCCGGTGAGCAACCGCAAGTCATCGAACGCGTAGAGATCGAAGGGGTCGCTCGTCGCCACCTGCAAAATGCCGTCCACGTGCCCGACTGGCACGAGCCGCTGCCGGTAAACCACGCGCGCGGGCAAGGAGCGGAGCAGTTCCCCATCGAACGCGCGGCCCTCCAGCGTGACGACCGGCAGGTGCAACTGGCCGCCGAAAACCTCGAGCAACTTCTGCTCTGTGATCCAACCCTGCTGCACCACCACGCGGTCCAAGCGCAGGCTCTCGGACTGGGCAATCCCCTGCCCTTCCTCCAACTGCTCGGCGGTGAGCAGGCCTTTCTGCGAAAGAATGTCCGCGATGGTCATAGGCGAGGTTGGATTCTGTCCCGGCGATTGTCTTCAACGAATTACGTGGCGATCATTGCCATCGCTGCTGACCGCCGATGGGGTGGAGTGGTTTGAGCTGATCGGTCCGCCTCAATTTTTCCGCAGCCAGAAAACCACTACGAGCAGTCCGGCAAGTGTGAACCCGGCCATCAACAGGAGTTGACCGCGTGTGGCCGGGAGTCCGTTGGAGACAGGAGAAGCAGGTTCCGGCGTGCCCGTGATGGTCACTACTTCCGGGGCAGCTTCGGGTAAAATGGGGAGCTTTGGCAGTCCCCGATCCGCACTGGATTTCGCATTCACCAACCGGTCCCAATCAGCCGCAAGGAGCAGGTCCACGCCGGGGTTCAGCTCCTTGACCTGGCACGAGCACTTCCCGATTAGAAAGCTGGCCGCCTCGTCGAGCGTCTCGTGGTTGATGCCCTTGCCGGCCAGCGCATACAGGGCGCGGCCACGGCCGAAGACTGGGAAAAGCATCGGCTCACGGAGCGGGCCCAAGTCCGCCTCCGAACCCAGCAGCATCTTAACGAAGGTTTCCTCGGCCGGGTCGGTGCGGGACACGCGCAACACTGAGAACGCCAGCTTCAGGCCACCCTCCGGCACCGTCACGAGTCCGGCGGCGATGTCCTGCGCTTCGATGGCCGGAAGTTTGAGCACGGTGGCGAGGTAATTGAGCCGTGTCTCGACGAGCTTCGTGGTGTCGTCGTTGCGCTGGCGGTCGCCGAACTCCAGCAGCACCCAGACCGCGCTGTCGCCTTGGCCGAGGCGGCGCGCTATTTCCTTGCGGGCCGGCGAGTCGAAAACCTGTTTCAAAGTCGCCTCGGCCAGCGGTCCAGAAACGATGCTGCCCGCCAGCCGCGACGCCTGCGGGTAGCGCACGACCAACCACGGCAACGTCTGCGTGCCCGACTGCTGCCACAGTTCGAGCAGCGCGGGTGCGGTGGTTTCTGCGAGGTTCACCGTCTGAAGCGAGATGTTCGCGTGGAGCCGTCCGGCAAGCCCGTCGCGGGTCAAGTCGCGGGCAAGAGCTTCCTGCGCGGCGGAGAGCGGGCCGCGATGGAAGACCGTCGCCTGATAAGTGTCCGGCGCCCATTTCTCCAGCGCGTAGCGGAAGACAGGGACCGAGCAGGCCCAAAGCGAAACGGCGGAGAGCGCCACTGCCAGCGCGGTGAAACGCAGCCGCCAGCGGCAGTGCGCGACTGTCCCCAGCGCGGCTCTGGATTGTGCGGACGCCCAACCAAAGGGCTGGGAGAGACGCGCCCTGCCAAGCGGTTTAGATTCCGTGTTCATTTGCCGGCGGTGAGCTTTTCAGCAATCAGTTCGACTCCGCAGAGGAGCGGCCCGGCCAGAGTTCCGGGCGTGCGGGTGAGCGTGATCTTCAAGTCCTTTTCGATGACGACGCCCTTAAACTCCTTCACCACCCCGCGCTGAGCACCACCGGCGACACTGATGATGTCGAACTTCTCCAGCACGGACCGGCCCTGCAAGGCCACGCCAAAGACGCGCTGCCCCGGCTTCAAGTCCTCCGGCTCGGCAAAGTGCAGCCGAATCGTATA
>SIBB01000044.1 GCA_009695395.1 Pedosphaera sp.
TTCAACCAGCCAACCAGCGCCATGAAAACGCACTTACTCCGCACTGCTTCGCGCCGCGCCTTCACCCTCATCGAACTGCTCGTCGTCATCGCCATTATCGCGATCCTGGCGGGGATGCTCCTGCCGGCGCTTTCCAAGGCGAAGGAAAAGGCCAAGTCCATTTCGTGCCTCAGCAACCAAAAGCAGATTGGTCTGGCCTTTCGGATGTATGCAGACGATCAGGACAGCCGCTTCGTCCAGCTCGCTCGGTCCGGAGCACCGCCCGCCAACGCAATGGTTCCCGATCCGGGCACTGCAAATACCAGTTGGCCCGACATTCTCTCGCCCTACGCGCCCGGCCAGAAGAGCTACAACTGCCCATCCCAGCGCGTGCCCACCATCGCGGTGAACACGAACACCTTCGGGATCGGCATCAACTACCCGGACATAGGCGTTTACCTCGCCCAGCCCATCATCCGTGACCTTATGGTCGCCCAGCCTTCGGCCACCGTTGCTTTCGCGGACACTTCTTGGATTGGAAATCCTGCCGTGACCGACCCTGACCAGTGGGTTGCAGTCACCCAGACCAGCGTCAACCCGTGGGACGCCCTGTGCTTCCGCACGGCCAACAACGCCTTTTACGCGTCGCTTCCGTCGCGCACGATCAATCGGCATAACGGCCGGTGTAACACCACGCATGTGGATGGCCACGCCGAGAGCATGAAGAACAGCGCCATCGGCCTGAACCAAACGAACGGGGCCCCGGGCGCGCTGTGGGACAAGCTCTGAGCCGCCAGTTCAAACAAGCGCCTGATGGAGGGCCAGTCCAGCTTCTATTGCCACCTCAGCGGGTTTCCTCTGCCAGCCTGTGAACTCAAACGGCTCCGCCCGCACCGGGCCGTCGTAACCCAACCGCTGGAGCGTTCCGAGAAACTGAGCGAGGTCAATCACGCCAGTCGCGCCGGGCAGTTCCCGTTGGCGGTCGAGCAACTCCACCTGCGGCACGGCGACGGGTGCGTCGTTCAAGTCCACACCCACCACTTCGTCCTTTCGCAGTGAGGCCAATTCCTCCGCCGAGCTGCCGCTCATCCACCAGTGCCATGAGTCCAGCACGAGGCCGAGGTTCGGCGCGCCGATGGCGGCGATGAGTTCGCACACTTGCGGCAACGAATGGATGAACTCGTGCCGTTTCCCGCGCCGCAGAGTGGGCGTGGCGCAGTATTCCAAACCGAAGCGGACGCCGTGATCGCCCAGCACACGCGCCACCGCGCCGATGCGCTCGACGTGCTGCTGGAAGTTCTCCGCGTAGGACAGCTCGTCGTGGAAGGGCACGATGGAGGAGCCGAGCCGAGTCACGCCGCAGCGTTGGAGGACCTGGGCGAACCCCGGCAACTGTCGCATCCCGTCTGCGAAGCGCTGCGCGTCGCGCCGCAGGTCAATTGGCATCCCGGCCAGCCCGAAGCGCAGTCGCTTTGCGCGCATATCGTCCAGCAGCCGCAGCAACTCGTCCGCTGATAGCCGCGCCAGTTCGTCTGCCCGCGCCTCGACCGAGTCGAACCCGTGCCGATGCGCCAGTTCGATGGCTTCGAGCTGCGTCGCTTCGATGCACAGGCTACGGCAGACGAGGCACGTGAACACGCCGAGAAGATTGACCGGCGCTCGCCGACAACCTCAAGGCGCAAACTGCGGCTCTTCAGCAATCTCCCGTATTGAGCGAGGCACACGCATTGCTACTCTCAAGTCGGCCACTCGTTTCTGGGAAACCCTATGAGCGCACGAAGATTCTCCCTCCTCGCCGCCGCGCTGCTATGCGTCAGCTCGGCCCAGTCCCAAGTCGTCCCGCCCGCCGCGCCAAGCATCACGAACCTCACCTTGAACGGCAGCCAGCGCGTGCTGCGCTGGACGCCTTTTCCAGGTGCGCAGAGCTTCAAAATCTTCAGCACCACCGACCTGCGCCAGTCCTTCACTGAGGACACCAGCGGCGCGGTTAGCGGCTTCTCTTGGACTGGCACAAACTCCAGCACCGCACGCTTCTTCCGCCTCGACACCACGCCGCTCGACACGAACGTCCTCGTCACCGCCACCGTGCTCAATCGCCTCGCCTACGGCCCCACGCCAGCGCTGCTCGACCGCTTCAAGACCAACTCCATTGATCTCTACATCGCCGAGCAACTCGCACCGGAGACAGTCACGGAGACGGTGCAGAACCAGCACACGAACATCGCCTTCTACGAGAGCCGGTTTGCCCCGCCGACCACGCCCGTCTCGCTGACGAGCGGCACCACTGCGGGCGTGGCGACGATAGACATTCTGCGGTCATGGTTCACGCTGCGCGCCGTCGGTGCAGACCGGCAGCTCCTCGAGGTTCTCTCGCAGTTCTTGGACAACCACTTCGTCACCCAATACACCAAGGCGCAGACCTACTTCCAGATCTACTACGGCGACTTCAACATGCAGAACCGCGTCGCGACGGAGCTGGAGTATCGCGAGCTGACGCGCTGGCGGAACGCGCTGATGAGCCCCGCCGCCAAGTTCAAGGACCTGCTCACGATCAGTTGCGAAAGCCCGACGATGATCATCTACCTGGACACGGTCAGCAGCCGTGGCGACGGCGGGCGCACGCCGAACGAGAACTTCTCCCGTGAGATCATGGAGCTGTTTAGCATGGGCGTGGACAACGGCTACGACCAGACGGACATCACCGACATGTCGCACGCGTGGGCTGGCTGGACGGTGGATTTCGTCGCGCCGACGGATGTGTTCAACCCGCTCGCCACGCGACTGCTCGCCACTGGCGGCAACACTGTGAGCAACGTCCCCGGCTCGTGGGCCTTCATCTTTCGCACCAACTACCACGGCACCTCGCGCAGCATCTTCACGAACAAATTTGTCCCCGCCCGCTTCGGTGCGCCCTGGACCACGCGCACCTACGCCAACGCCACGCCCGGCTCCTACCAGCTCACCTTCCCCGCTCGCACCGGCACGAACGCGATTCAGGACAGCTACGACATCATCGCGCATCTCGCGGACCTGCCGTTCACGCAGGAATACATGAGCGTGAAGCTTTGCCGGCTCCTCGTGCATGAGGATTTTGCGCACGGCTACGACTTCACCGCGCCGCAGCTCACGCCCGAGGCTGACCTCGTCCGTCAGTGCATGATGGCGTGGGAAACGAACATGCCGCGCGGCCAAATCCGCAAGGTGCTCGACGTCATCTTCAAGTCCGACCTCTTCCGCTCGCACACCGCCGCATTCGCCAAGGTGAAGACGCCGCTCGAATACACGGTCAGCGCCATCCGCGCGCTGCGTGTCAGCACGAATGGCACTGGCCTGCATGGCTCGTGGTCTTCCGACACGGACGGGACTTCCCTTGCCACCCCACTGCAACGCATGGGCGGCATGGTGCTTTTCGACCGCGCTGAACCAGACGGCTATCCCGAGAGCGGAGCCGGCTGGATTAGCGCGGGAACGCTTGCCGAGCGCGTGCGCTGGACGCAATCGCTGCTCATCGCCAGCGGCCAGACCGGCCACAACGGTTCGCAGAGCGGCACCGGCAATGACGCGTCCAACTCCGCCACCTCGCCCGTGCGCCTGATGTTCGCGCGTCTGCCGCTGCTGGCCGACCAGCAACACGCCGCGAAGGTCGCCGACGTGTTCCTTGGCCTTCTCTTCCCCGGCGAAGGCGCGGCGAACCTGAACCTCTACCGCACCGCCGCCATAAACTTCCTCAACACGAGCGACGATGGCTTGAGTGCGTCGTCGTTCAGCGCGCTCACGCCCAGCGCCACTGCCGCCAACGCCTACGACACGCGCGTGCGCGGCATGGTGGCGATGCTGATGACCATGCAGCGATTCCAAGAGCAATGAAACGAGCAGGATTGAGATTAAGATTAAGAGCAGGAGCCGAGGGTGCTTCTCCCACTCGTGCTCTTAATCCTAATCTTAATCCTGCTCCTCCCCGCCCATGCCTTACATAAACACCCTCACCCGCCGCGACTTCATCCACCGCTCTCTCCTCGGCGGCGCGGGCCTAGGCCTCGCGGCGCTCGCGAACGTCCCGCCTTTCGCCGCCCGCGCGCTGGCGGAGGGCAGCATCGGCCTCAACGGCAAGAAGCTGCTCTTCGTCTTCCTGCGCGGCGGCAACGATGGCCTCGGCTCCCTCCTGCCGGTGCAGGATTCTGCCTACAGCTCGGCCATCCGCACCAACACGCTCATCGCGAAGGACGGCGCGACTGACTACTCCGCCACGCCCGGCATCGCTGACTTCCCGACGAGTCCCGGGGGCACGGCGACCTTCAACTACGCCAACGCCATCCGCCTCGGCAACGGCTTCGCCGCGCTCCACCCGTCCCTGAAGTTCCTCGCGCCGGTTTACAACGCCGGCGACCTCGCGCTCATCCACCGCGTCGGCTACCCGAAGCAGTCGCGCTCGCACTTCGACTCGCAGAACTATTGGGAGAACGGACTGCCCAACAACAACGTCTCCAAGGAGGGCATTCTCTATCGCACCATCATCGAGTCCGGCCTCGCGAGCACTTCGCCGCTCTCGGCGGTGAGCGTCCAGTCTGCGCTCCCGGTGCTGCTGCGCGGCTCGGGCGCGGCGCTCACGAACCTCACCGACCCGCTGCGCTACGACCTGCTCGGCGTGCCGAACATCATCTCCTCCGGCGACATCAAGGCCACGAACGCCCTGTTGAATGCGCAGTCCACACCCTTCCCTGACAAGAAAAGCCGCGCGTTCCTCAGCCTCCAATACGACGGCCTGCTCAAGACGCTCTCCATCTTCAGCAGCATTAACTTCACCGAGACCGGCAACACCTACGTGGACGATGTGAACACGGACGGCGGGAGCAATCCCTACTACCTCTTCCCCACCTCGCAGGCGAAGAACGGCGGCTACGCCTTCAACGGCAACAGCACGGCGAAATACGTCGTGGACCAGTCCAGCAGCTCGACCAGCTTCTTCGCCGGACTCAAGGCCGCATCGCTCATCCTGAACCACACTGACGCCGTCATCGCAGGCACGGAGATGGGCGGCTTCGACACGCACGACAACCAGGGCGGCGCAACTGGCGCGCATGCAAACCTTCAGCAGCGCATCGGCTGGGCGCTCTACGGGCTAAGGAAATACTTTCAGATTTATGGGCGGCTCGGCTCGGCTCCCGCATCCGGCGCGAAATGCGCATGGAGCGATGTCGTGGTCGTGCTACTCACGGAGTTTGGGCGGACGACCATCGAGAACACCTCGCGCGGGACGGACCACGCGGAGGCGGGCGTGATGTTTGTCGCGGGCGGCGGCGTAAAGGGCGTGGGCAAGAACGGTCGCGTAACCGGAGTCGTCGGCTGCCACCCCGGCGGCACCGGGGCGCATCTGAGCGACACGAATGTGCCGTGGATTTCAGGCCCGGCGAACCAAGCCGGCAGCGTGGACGGCTCCATGTTTGGCATCAGCGACCGCTACCTGAAACGCTCCGTGGACTACCGTTCTGTGCTGGGCCGTGTGATCCGCGACCATCTCGGCGCGACGCAGAACCAGCTCAACCGCATCATCCCCGGCTACGCGAACGAGGCGCAGGAGCACCTGCTCACTGGCGGCACGGTCACGACTCCGATAGAGTCCTCCGGCGTGAACACTCCCATCATTGGCGAACCGGACATTTTGGTGTGAAGAACAACCCCGCCGCAAACGAGCGCCCCGTTGGACGTTGGAAGTTGAGCTTTGGACGTTGGACGTTCGCCCTCCTCCTTTCAACTTTCAGCCCTCAACTCTCAACGCGTGCCGACTCCGTCACGCTGCGTCCCATCGCCGACACCACGCTCATCGAGACCGCGCCGAACAACAACCTCGGCGCGCAGCCGTTCGCCAACTCCGGCACGACGCAGAACTTCACCAAGAACCGCGCGCTGTTCCGCTTCGATGTTTCGGGCATTCCGACCGGCGCGCAGGTGGATTCGGTCTCCATCGCCTTCGAGGTCACGCGGCAGCCCGTGGACGGCTACGCACCGGCGGACTTCGGCCTGCACCGGATGCTCGTCTCGTGGGGCGAGGGCGCGCAAACGACCGCGAACCCCGGCAGCCCCGGCCAAGGTGCGCCCGCCGCCCCTGGCGAGGCAACGTGGCTCGCTCGCTTCGCCCAGACCGGCCCGAACTGGGCCGCGCCCGGTGGACTTGCGGCAACAGACTTCGCCGCCGCCAGCAGCGCGGGGCAGAGCATCTACAGCGTGGCGAACTCACCCTACTTCTTCACCTCGTCCCAGCTCGCCGCCGACGTGCAGCTCTGGCTTGCGAACCCGAGTGAGAACTTCGGCTGGATGCTGCTGGCGAACGACGAGGGACCAAACTTCACCGCCCGCCGCTTCGGCTCGCGCGAGGATGCCATCAACGCACCACAGCTCCTCGTGCAATTCACGACTGTGCCTGAGCCGTCTGCGCTGGTGTTGCTGGCCGGGGGCGTGGTCCTGCTGGCGCGGCGAGTCAGGCGGAACTGACAGCCGCGTTCCACCCCGAAAGCAAAACAGGCGTCCCGGAGCCGGGACGCCTGTTCGCTGAAAGGGGATCTCGTTACTTCTTCGCGGCAGCTGCGGCAGTCGCCTTGTTGAGGGCGATGGTGAGGCGGGACTTTTTGCGGTCGGCAGTGTTGCGCTTGATGACGCCCTTCTTCACGGCCTTGTCGAGCGTGGAGATGGCGACGCGGAGGACTTCGGGTGACGTGTCCAGGCTGGACTCGACCGCCGCGCGGAATTTCTTCACCGCAGTCTTGACCTGGGTGCGGACGACAGTGTTGCGGACTTGCTTGCGCGCGCTGTTGCGCATGCGACGACCGGCTGATTTGGTGTTCGGCATATCTTTTTCGTTTAAGAGGCGCGAACCCTAGCCAATGGCCGTTCGTTGTCAACGGCTTGTTCCGGGGTGAATTGCCTTGGCGGCCTGCCGTCTGGTGCCGTTGACTCAACGCGTTCACTCGTGACTTTACTGCTTCATCTCGTCCGACTCGGCTCTGTGCTGGTCGCGCTCGTGCTGCTGGGAGCGCGTGCCGGCGCGGTGGAATTTGATGCCGTGTTCAAGGACCGCGTGCTGCCACTGCTCGCGAAGCACTGCCACGAGTGCCACAGCCACGCCGCGAAGAAGTCCAAGAACGGCCTCGTGCTCGATTCTGCGACGGCCATCCTCACGGGCGGCGAAGCCGGGCCAGCCATCGTGCCGGGCGACCCGGAGAAAAGCCTACTCCTCAAGGCGGTGCGCCACACCAACCCAGACTTGCAGATGCCGCCGAAGGGGAAGGCGAAGTTGTCCGAGGCTGAAATCGCCGTGCTGGTCGAGTGGGTGAAGCAGGTGCAACCGC
Source organism: Pedosphaera sp. (assembly GCA_009695395.1). Taxonomy (GTDB): domain Bacteria; phylum Verrucomicrobiota; class Verrucomicrobiia; order Limisphaerales; family SXTU01; genus SXTU01. The sequence continues at coordinate 7,323 of SIBB01000044.1, forward strand.
TGAAGGAGGCGGCGGGGCGAGCGGGCTTGGACTGGTGGTCACTGAAGCCGCTCGTGCGACCGGCGGTGCCGAGCGGAGCGGTCAGCGGTCAGCGGTCAGCGGTCAGCAATCCCATCGACACCTTCATCGCAGCCAAGCTTCGCGAGAAGAAACTCTCGCCCTCTCCCGAAGCCGACGCGCGCACGCTCATCCGTCGGTTGCACTTCGATCTCATCGGTCTGCCGCCGTCGCCGGCGGAGGTGGAGGCGTTCGCGGGCGAGTTCCAAATCGGCAATAGGCAATGGGCAATCGGCAAGCTCGCCGACCGACTGCTCGCCTCCCCGCGCCACGGCGAGCGCTGGGCGCGCCACTGGCTGGACACGATTCACTTCGCGGACACGCATGGCTTCGAGCACGACATCTTCCGCACGAACGCTTGGCGTTACCGCGACTACGTCATCAGCGCGCTGAACCGCGATGTGCCGTGGCAGCGCTTCATCCGCGAGCAACTCGCCGCTGATGTGTTCTACCCGGCCGAGCCACAGTTGACGGCGGCATTGGGTTTTCTTGGGGCTGGGCCGCTCGATACCAGCACGCAAAGCACCGCGCCGCGCACGTTCGACTACATGGACCGCGACGACCTCGTGACGCAGACGATGTCCGCGTTCGCCAGCACGACGGCGCACTGCGCGCGATGCCACGCGCATAAGTTCGACCCCATTCCGCAGGAGGATTACTACGCGCTGCAAGCGGTCTTCGCAGGCATCACCAAGAGTGACGTGCCGTTCGATGAAGCGGCGGAGACGGGACTTCAGCGGCGGCATTGGCAAGGGCTCGTCGCCGCTGCCGACGCGAAGAACTCCGCCGTGCTGCTCACGCCGGAGAACGAGCCGCTGGTCACGCGCTGGGAGGGAGTTCACGGTAAAACTGCCGGGACCGAGTGGCTATCGCTCGCGCTCGACAGCTTCCTGTCCTCCGACGGCTCGACACTGAAGCGCGAGGCGGATGGCTCTGTATCCGCAGGTGGCACGCGACCGGAGCGAGACACTTACACGGTCACGGCTACGACGACGTTCACGAGCGTGACGGCGCTGCGGCTGGAAGTGTTACGCGATGAGAAGCTACCGATGAAAGGCCCGGGGCGGCAGGACAACGGGAATCTGCACTTGAGCGAGGTCGAGGTGCGGCTGCTCGGGGCTGGCTCGACGAACGCGACGAGGTTGAAAGTCAAGCGTGCCACGGCGGACTTCGACCAAGCGGGCTGGACGATTCAGCACGCGCTTGATGGCAACGAGAAGACGGCTTGGGGGATTCACCCGCGCGTGGGGGAGTCGCACCTGGCGGTGTTCGAGTTCGAGTCGCCGGTGAAGCTGGCGGCGGGCGCGAGGCTCGTGGTGGCGCTCAAGCAACTGCACGGCGGTGGTCATCTCATCGGGCGCTTCCGGCTCTCCGCCACCGACTCGCCAAACGCGAACTCGGAGACGGCTCCACCACTGGTGGCGGCGGGCTTGAAGCTGTCGTGTGAGCAACGCACAGCGGAGCAGCGGCTGGCCATCGCGGCGCACGCTTTGCGGCAGCACGCGCAGGCGGAGTTGGCGAAGTTGCCCGCGCCCGCGCAGGTCTTCGCGGTCAAGGCGGGCATGGAGCCGAAGCCTGTTCACGTCCTCAAGCGCGGCGACATCGCGAAGCCCGGCCAGCGGGCGGAGCCGGGCGCGCTCTCCGCCCTCGCGGACCTACCCGCGCGCTTCGTCGGCACCAAGCGCGAGGCGGACCGTCGCGTCGCGCTTGCGGATTGGCTGGCGGACCCGCTCAACCCGCTCACCTGGCGCAGCGCGGCGAACCGCGTCTGGCACTTTCACTTTGGTCGCGGCCTGTGCGACACGCCGAGCGACTTCGGGCGGATGGGGAGCTTGCCGTCGCACCCGGAGCTGCTGGATTGGCTGGCGTGTGAGCTGCGGGATAGCGGCGGTTCGCTGAAGCATCTGCACCGGCTGATCGTGACGAGTGCGGCTTATCGGCAGAGTTCAAAGGTTGAAGAGTTGAAGAGTGGAAGGGTTGAAGGGGGTGGGCAGCCCACGAGCCGCGCACCCTTCAACTCTTCACTCCTTCACCCCGTCAACCCTTCAACCCCCTCCGCCTCCGACCCCGACAACCGCCTCCTCTGGCGCATGAACCGCTCCCGCCTCGATGCCGAGTCCTTCCGCGACGCCGTGCTCGCCGTCTCGGGGCGACTCGACCTCACGCTGGGTGGGCCGGGGGCGCAGCACTTCCAGTTGAGCAAAGGCCCGCAGGCGACGCCGAAGGTGGATTACACGCCGTTCGATTGGGACAGTCCGGGTGCAGGTCGGCGCAGCATCTACCGCGTGGTGTGGCGCGGGATTGCGGACCCGTTTATGGAGGCGCTGGACTTCCCGGACGCGGCGCTGCTCCAGCCCACGCGGCCCTTCTCGGCGTCGGCGCTCCAGGCGCTCACGCTGTTCAACAACGACTTCGTGCTGCGCCACAGCGAGCACTTCGCGGCGCGCGTGGAGCAACTGGGAACGGACACGCCGTCGCGCGTGAAGGCGGCGGTGCGACTGGCCTTCCAACGCGCGGCGACGCCGGAGGAAGTGCGCGCGATGACGGCTTACGCGGACCAACACGGGCTGCGGGCGCTGGGCCGGGTTTTGTTCAACAGCAATGAGTTCTTGTTCATCAACTGAAGCGAGCGACATGTCAGCACGCCGCGACTTCCTCTGGCGCATCGGTGGGGGCCTCGGCGGCTTGGCGATGGCGGACTTGTTCGCGCGCGAAGCGTTCGGAGACGACGCGGCGAAACCAAGGCCGGAGTTCAACGGCGGGTTGCACCATCCGGCGAAGGTCAAGCGCGTCATCCAGCTCTTCATGACCGGCGGCGTGAGCCAGATGGACACTTACGACTACAAGCCCGCGCTCGCCAAGCTGCACGGGCAGAAGCTCGGGCCGACGGAGAAGCCCGAGGGTTTTACCGGCATGCCGGGCACGATGATGAAAAGCCCGTTCGAGTTCCGGCAGCACGGGCAGTCGGGCCGCTGGGTGAGCAGCGTCTTCCCCGAGCAGGCGAAGCTGGTGGACGAACTGGCCTTCCTCATGGCGATGACGAGCAAGACCAACGTCCACGGGCCGGCCACTTACATGATGAACAGCGGGATGCTGCTGCCGGGCTTTCCGTGCCTCGGCGCCTGGGTGAGCTACGGGCTGGGCCGGCTCACGGACAACTTGCCGCAGTTCGTGGTGCTGCCGGATGCGCGCGGCCTGCCCTACAATCAGAACGGCCCCTTCAGCGCCGGCTTCCTGCCGGCGGTGCATCAGGGAACCATCCTCAACGCGGGTGCGCCGGAGCTGGTGCCGGACTTGTTCGCACGGGAGAAGTTTCGGTTTGCCTCACGCGCCGCGGACCGCGACGGACTGGCGTTGCTCGACCAGTTGAACCGTGCTCACGCCAAGACCAACGCTGGCGACTCGCGGCTGGACGCGCGCATCGCGAGCTACGAGCTGGCGGCGAAGATGCAGTTGAGCGCGCCGGAGGCATTTGACTTGGCAAAGGAGACTGAGGTGACGCGGAAGGCTTACGGGCTGGAGAACAAAGTGACCGAGGACTTCGGGCGGCGTTGCCTGCTGGCGCGGCGGCTCATCGAACGGGGGACGCGGTTCGTGCAGGTCTGGAGCGGGCCACAGGGCGCGGTGAACAATTGGGACAACCACGGCAACATCCCGAACGAACTGCCGCCGATGGCCGCGAGTGTGGACCAACCCATCGCGACGCTGCTGCGGGACTTGAAGTCACGCGGCCTGCTGGCGGACACGCTCGTCGTGTGGACGACCGAGTTTGGCCGCACCCCCTTCGCGCAAGGCAACGTGGGGCGCGACCACAACGGCGGGACGTTCGTGACTTGGCTCGCGGGCGCGGGCATCAAGCCCGGCGTGTCCGTCGGGCAGAGCGACGAGTGGGGCTACCAAGCGGCGGAGGGGAAGACGTATTGCTACGACCTGCACGCGACGATCCTGCATCTGATGGGCATTGACCACGAGCGCCTGACCGTGCGCCACAGCGGGCTGGACCGGCGGCTGACGGATGTGCATGGCGCGGTGGTGAAGGAAGTTTTGTTGTAGCCGCCGAGTTCAGGAGGCGGATTCGTGCGCGCCTCCAAGAGTCCGCCTCTTCACATCGGCGGCGGCGGGCAACCTTATTCCGTGAGGATAACAGCCGAACGCTCCCTCCATACCGGACGGCGCTTTTACTTTCACGGATGGAAATAGAGGAGGCTCGGTTAACCAGAGTCCCTCCCAGCCGTGTCTCCACGGGAGGTAAAGACTTAACCCAGCCTCAATGAGAGACCGTTTCACACCCACCCTTCTCCATCAGCTTTGACACGGTTCGCGCGCGCCTGCGCAACATCTACGACAAGCTCCACGTCCGCTCCCGCACCGAGGCCGTCGTCAAGTATCTGAAGCCTTGAGCGGGATCTCGGCCTACTTCAGCACGCCACAAGCCTTCATCGTCGCCTGGAGGACGGCGCGGTTCTTCGCGCTCATGCGCACGAGCGGGAGACGGTAGTTTTCCTCCACCTGCCCGAGCATCGCCAGCGCGGCTTTGACCGGGACGGGATTCGTCTCGATGAAGAGGTCTTTGAAGAGCGGGTAGAACTTCGCGTGTAGCTTGAGTGCGGCGTCGGGGCGGCCGGAGCGGAAATAGTCCACCATGTGGCTGACCTCGCGCGGGATTAGGTTGCTGGCGACGCTGATGACACCCTCGGCCCCGACGCTCATGAAGGGCAAGGTGAGGGAGTCGTCGCCGCTGAGGATGTTGAAGTGCCGGTCCAGCGCCGCGCGGAGCTGGCTGACGCGGTCGCACGAGCCGCCGGCCTCCTTGATGGCGACAACGTTGGGGCAGGAGCCAGCCAGACGCTTGACGGTGTCCACGGCGATCTCGACGCCGCAGCGCCCAGGGATGCTGTAGAGGATGAGTGGCAGCTCGGTCTCGGCGGCGATGGCCTTGAAGTGCTGGAAGAGGCCTTCCTGCGTGGGCTTGTTGTAGTAGGGCGCGACTTGCAGCGAGCCGTCCGCGCCGACTTCCTCGGCGGCCTTGGTAAGGTAAATGGCCTCGCTCGTGGCGTTGGCTCCGGTGCCGGCGATGACCTTGCACCGGCCAGCGGCGAACTTCACGGACAGCTCGATGACGCGGATGTGCTCCTCGTAATCGAGCGTGGGGGATTCGCCGGTGGTGCCGCAGGGGACGATGCCGTCCACGCCGCCCTTGATCTGGGCTTTGATGAGGCGCTCGAGGGCGGCTTCGTCGAGTTGACCGTTCGAGCGAAATGGGGTGACGATGGCGGTGTAGGTTCCGGTGAACATGGGTGAGAAGGTTACTGGACCGCGCCGGGGAGCGCGAAAGCATTGGGGCCTGACAGGAGATTGAACCACGGGACGGTCATAAACCGGCAGACACTCTGGGGAAATGCAGGGGTTTGACCAGTCCGATTTTGGGTAAAGCCCCGCGCCAGCCGAGAAATGAAGCCTGTCCCAAGCCCGAAAATGGGCATTGCCGGCCGATTGACGGTGCTATTCAATCCCCAACGGTTTCATCCCGGCCGCCGGGTCAAAACCCCTATGAAACGAACGTTCCTCGGTCTCGCGCTGGTCGGATGGCTCGGGCTTTGCCCCTGCGAGGCGATGCCCCTGCGCCAATCGCTGGCCATGTTCGAGTCTGGGGCCACCACCTGGCACCGCAGCAAGGCGGACTCGCTGCGGGGCGGCAGCGGCGAGGTCAGCCGGTTCCAAATCATGCCCGACGTGTGGCGGCGCTACTCGAAGTCCCGGGAATACGACAACCCCGAGGTTGCCTGGGCCATCACGCAGCGCATCTTGGCCGACCGGACCGCAGCGTTCCGCACCGCCACCGGACGCGAGCCGAGCGCCCTTGAGCTTTACCTCCTTTGGAACAAACCCGGCCACTTCGAGGCCCAAGACTACAAAGTTAGCCGGGTGAAGGAAGATTACCGGCAGCGCGCCCAGCGCTTCGCCAACCTCCTGACGCTCCCCTGACCGCCTACAACCGTCCCGCCCGCCGCGACCACCCGTTCCACTGACATGACCAAACTTACCTCCCTCCTCCTCGCCTTCTCCCTCGCCGCCTTGCTCCCCGCCACGGCGGCGGAAAAGGCCGACAAGAAAAAAGCCGAACCCGCCGCTGCCGCAAAGCCGGATGCCGAGGGTTTCCTGCCGCTCTTCAACGGCAAGAACCTCGCCGGCTTTGTCCAAGTCGGTGGCCACGCCAAGTATCGCGTTGAGGACGCTCAGATAGTCGGCCAGTGCGTCCCGAACACCCCCAACTCCTTCCTCTGCACCGAGCGCCACTACACGAACTTCATCCTCGAAGTGGAGTTCAAGGTGGACCCCAACCTCAACTCCGGCATCCAAATCCGCAGCCATTACTACGACCAGTTGAAGGAATACGAGTGGCAGGGCAAAACTATTAAGGTCTCCCCCGGCCGCGTCCACGGCTATCAGGTCGAGATTGACCCCGCCCCGCGCGCGTGGAGCGGCGGCATCTACGACGAGGGTCGGCGCGGCTGGCTCAACGACCTCAAGGACCGTCCCGAGGCGGGCAAGGCCTTCAAGCAGGGCGACTGGAACAAATTCCGCGTCGAGTGCCGAGGTGACTCCATCAAGACCTGGGTCAACACCGTGGCCGCTGCCGACCTGAAGGACGGCTACACCGCGTCCGGCTTCATCGCCCTCCAAGTCCACGGCGTCGGGGCCAAGGACAACCCTATGGAAGTCCGCTGGCGCAACATCCGCATCAAGGAACTGCCCTGACGAACGTGTCGGCGACTGCAAGTCACCGG
>SIBB01000045.1 GCA_009695395.1 Pedosphaera sp.
TACTTCAACTTCGCGCGCACCAGTTCTGGCAGATATTTCACCGGTAAGGAGCCATGCGCGAGCACGGCCTCGTGATAACGGCCGAGGGTGAACTTGTCCCCGAGTTCGCGCTGCATCTGTTCGCGCAGACGGACGTGCGCCATGCGGCCGACGAAGTAGGTGCTGAGCTGGGTGGAAGTCTGTTTCGCGCGCACGAGCTTGAGCCGGGCTTCTTCCTCGGATTGAAACGCGCCTTCCACCATCAGGCGGATCGCCTCGTCATCCGTCATGTTCGCGCAATGAAGCTTGTGGTCGAGAATCGTGTTGCACACGGCGCGCAAATAAAATTTCAACTGGTTCAACCGCAGTGGCAGATCGCCCGCGCCGTAGCCCTGGTCGAGCATCATCTGCTCGGTATAGACGGCCCAGCCTTCGATCATCACATGGGACTGGAGCACGCGCCGGAGGAGCGACGGGGTGCGGCTGGAATATTCGAGCTGCACGTAGTGGCCGGGATACGCCTCGTGGATGGTGAGGATTTGCAGCATGTGCCGGTTGTATTCCTCGAGCAGGCTCTGCGTGCGTTTGGGGGACCAGTCCTTCGCGGGCGGGCTGACGGCGTAGAAACTGGGCGCGGCAGGATCAAGCGGTGGCGCGCCGTTCATGTAGGCGAGCGAATTGCCGCGTTGAAATTCCGGCATCTCGATGATCTGGCAGCGGTCCGGCTCGGGCAGACGCAGAATGTCTTTTTCGCGGATGAAAGTTTTGATGCGGTCCACCGTGGCGCGGGTGTCGGCCATCAGTTCCTCGGGACGGCCGTGCTCTTTCGAAACCGCCGCGATGACCTTCGCCACGGTGTTGCGCCGTCCCGCCGCATCAGTAATGGGCAACGGGGCCGACGGGAAATATCGGTGCCACAGTTGCCGGGCGACGACGTAGAGGTCGTTGTTGACGCGCGAGAATTCCGCCTCCGCCTCACGCAGCACTTCGTCGGCGCCCACTCCGGCGTCGAGCGTGTAGTCGAGCTTCTTCGCGAACTTCCGTTTGCCGAGGCGCCAGTCGTCGGTGGCGCGCGGCAACAATTCCTTCTCGAGCCAGCGTTGGTATTCCTTCAGCACCGGCACCGTGCGCGCCGCCCCAGCCTTGAGCGCGGCGAGCTGCGGGGTCGGCCCGACCGTCTCGAACAGTTCTTGCTCATAAAAGGCAATCGCGCCCTTGTTCTGCTGAATGGCCGTCTCCAGCATCGCGCGCGGCGGGTGCTTCAGATTCAGCTTCGCCGCCGCGACGATTTCCGGGATGTGCTGCATGCGCGCGATGGCGTTGGCGACGTTCGTCTCCTTCGGCAGCCGGGACTGCGTGAGAATGAGGAACACGCTATCGCTGATGTATTCGCTGTAGGCGCGCGGATTTTTGGCGAAGGGATCGGTGTTTTCGCGCAGCCAGATGGACGCCTCCAGCTCATGGTCGAGAACGTCGAAGTTGATGCGCTCGTCCGGCTGGAGTTTCGTGCGGTCGATTTCCCGCCGCAGTTTAGCGCGCGATTGCTTCAGATGCGCGAGCGACTTCTCGAGTGCGGCGGGCGAAAGGTCGTCCAGCCGGTCATCGAAGCGATGGTCGCCCAGTTGCGTGGCCTCGAACGGGTGCAGGGCAAACCGTTCGTCGAGGTAGCGGCGGAAAAAAGTTTCGAGCGGTGAATCGGCCGCCAGGGACGGCGCCGACGGGGCACAGCACAGGGCAACCGCGAGAGAACATTTGGTCAGAGTTTTACGCATAACGATCTGGATTGAGCAGGGTGAGGTTGAGGGACGGTTTTTCGCCACTGAGAATTTCACCAGCCAGTTTGCCGGTGATGGGGCCGAGGCTCAGGCCCATCATGGCATGGCCGGTGGCGATGGTGAGGTTGGAAAATTTCGCGGTGCGCCCGAGATAGGGCATTCCGTCCGGCGAACACGGCCGCAGGCCGTGCCAGGGCTGGATGCCGGCGAAGTCCTCCGGCGTGAACTTTGGAAAATACTTCACGGCGGCCTTGATGATGCCCCGCACGCGCGCGGGATTGATGTCCTCGTTCAACCCGGCGATTTCCATGGTGCCACCGAAGCGCAGCGTGCCGCCCATCGGCGTCACCGCGACGCGCGCCTCGGTGAAGATGGAGCAAAGATGCGGCAGCTCGCGGGGTTTCGTGAGCGTGAGGCTGTAACCTTTGCCGGCCTGCATGGGGAGTTTGAGGCCGAGTTCGGCGGCCACGAGGGGAGACCAGGAACCGCCGCACAAAACGAATTCGTCGGCCACTATTTCCGCGGTCTTCGTCCTGATGCTGGTGATGCGTGGTGCGTGGTGCGTGAAGCTGGTCACGTCGGTGCTCCAGACGAACTTCACGCCGAGCCCGTCGCACTGCCGCTTGAGGCCGGCCATGAAACGGTTCGGGGAGAGATGACAGTCCTTCGGGAAATAGACGCCGCCGGCGACATTCATCGTCACATCGGGGTCCAGTTTCGCGAGGCCCTTCGCATCGAGCACCTGCGCCGGTATGCCGAGCTCGTTGGCCTGTGCGGCGTACTTTGCCTCGTGGTCCAGCCCGTGCTGCGTCTGGCAAAGCATGACCAGTCCCCGTTTCACGAGGCCAAAATCGTTGTCCGGGAGCGCGGCCAGTTCCTCGAAGCAGTCGCGGCTGGCGAAACTGAGGTCGCGGATCAGCGGGGCACTGCGCTGCACATGGCCGGCGTTCGCGGCGCGCATGAACTTCCAGCCCCAGGAAATCAAATCCCAGTTCAGGCGCGGCTTGATGTAGAGCGGTGATTCGGGATTCCACATCCACTTGAAGGCCGTGCCGACCACGCCCGGCGCGGCCAGCGGCACGAAGTGACTTGGCACCACCATGCCCGCGTTGCCGAATGAGCACCCATCGCGCTGCTCGGAATTGCGGTCGATGACGGTGACGTGGTGCCCGCGCCGCGCGCAATAGTAGGCGGTGGAAAGCCCGATGACGCCGCCGCCGATGATGAGGATGGATTTTGAATCAGAGCTCATTTCTTTGGGGATCGAATGGTGGCGAAACGGTTGCGAATTTCTTCAGCCGATCCAATCGTCAGCCAGACGTCGTATTCGAACTTCAATCCCGGCGTGATGGCGAAACTTTTGAGCGGTGCGAAGTAGGAGCACGAGCCGTGTTCGCGTTTACCGTCGCCGAAACGATAGCAGGTGAGGGAGTCCGCCACGGGCACGAGTACGCCGACGCCGAAGTCGTTCGTGTTCACGTAGGCCGCCCAATGCTCGGTAAATTTTCTCGATTCATTTGGCCAGCCGGGCTTCGAGCGGCTCACCGCGCCGCCGGTCCATGGCTGGGTTCCCTCGTAAACGAGCAGTGTGTTGTATTGCGGTTCGATGAACACGGCCGGCAGCTCGTGGTCGATTTTCGGATGCACGTTGGTGCCTGAATAGCTCATGCGGAACTTCACGTGTGCGACCTTGCCCGTTAGCGAAATCCATTCCTCGAAGATCACCTCGGGCAAATCCGCGCCCGAGGCCCAGTGCTTGGCCATCGACTTCGCATAAAACGAGGCGCGATCTTCCTTGGTTTCCAGCATCCGCGCGCCGGCCCCGCGCCAGTCTCCGCCCTGCACCGGGTTCCAGCGCCACGGTTGCTTGTCCCACAGTGAGCCGTCCTTCGCGCCGTAATAGGATTGCTGCACCAGGCGCCCGCGGTCCCAGTGGTTGATCAAGTTCTCGCCGGTCGCACTGAGCGAGAGGTGTGCAATGCCCCCGCCGGAGGATCTTTTGACGCCGAGCCGCAGTTCGCCGTTGTCGATGAAGCTGAAATCGTTTGTGGCCACGGCCTCGGGGATTGCCGCGGCGGACGCAACCGGCTCCGGGCACGAGACACCAAACATGATGCCAAGGGCGGAGACGAACCACGGAAGACACGGAAGGAAGAAATGGCGCGAAGACAATTTCATGAGGGTTTCTGGTCGCGTTCTGGGTCTGCCGTGTCTTCCGTGGTTCAACGAATGCCCCAGCAGAACGGATCTTTCTCGTCGAGCAGCAGCGTGGCTTCGCTGTTCACGAAGGCCGTGCCGATGATGGTGGCGATGATTTTTTCACCGTCGCGCCGATAGGTGCCGGTGAACCGGGAGCCCAGAATGCTTTCCTGCACCCAGGTCTCGCCTTCGCGCAGTTTTCCATCGGCCGCGAGGCAGGCAATTTTTGCGCTCGTGCCGGTGCCGCAGGGAGAACGGTCGTAGGCTTTGCCGGGGCAGAGGACGAAGTTGCGCGAGTGGCCGCCCGGCGATTGCGCCGGACCGAACAGCTCGACGTGGTCCACCTCCGGAAAACCCTGCGCGTTCACCGCCTGCCGGATGCGCCAACTCACGTCGGTGAGTTGCTCGACGTTTTTCAAGTCGAGCGCCCAGGGATGCTCGCCCACCAGATAAAACCAGTTGCCGCTCCAGGCGACATCGCCGGAAATTTTCCCCAATCCCGGCACGTCCACCGTCGCGGCCTTCGCCTGGCGCCAGCCCGGCACGTTTTCCACGGAGACGCTGCCGTCGGCGTGGAGCGTCGCGGTGACCACGCCCACGCAAGACTCGATCCGATGCGCGCCGGGCCGGATGCGGCCGAGGTGCGCGAGCGTGACGACAAGCCCAATGGTGCCGTGGCCGCACATGCCGAGGCAGCCGACGTTGTTGAAAAAAATCACGCCCGCCACGCACGACTTGTCCGCCGGTTCGACGAGCAACGCGCCGACAAGCACATCGGAACCGCGCGGCTCGTTGACGACGGCGGAACGGAAGGCGTCGTGCTGCCGCCGGAAGACTTCGAGCTGCGCGGCCACAGTGCCGCCGCCAAGGTCGGGTCCGCCGCTGATGACGACACGCGTAGGTTCGCCGCCGGTGTGGGAGTCGATAATCTGGATTCGTTTCATAAGAATTTAGTTGAGCCGCACGGCACGCTGAATTTTCACCGGCGGCGAGAGTGATTGCCCTTCGGCGGGCGAGGACTGAATTTTTTCACCACGTCCATGCCCTTGACCACTTTGCCAAAGGCGGCGAAGCCCCGGCCGTCGGGGTTCCGTTTGCCCCCGAACTGACAGGAATTTGCTTTCTGAACGCTCCGCGGTTCAGCAAGGCGGCAAGGTCGGCGAGCGGCACGGTTTCGGATCACGATCGCGGTGTTCATGGCGCACCGATCTTGATGCGTTGCACGCGGAAGACCGCCGGGGTCGGCAGCGGGCCGCCTCCTGACAGGCCGCTACAAAACCGGCGTCCTCCGAGTTGCTGAACAAAGGCGGGTAGTTCGGGCGCGGATTGAGGAGCGTGAACACCTTCCCCAGGTGATGGCTTCATATATGGTAAGTGCCGCGTGTCGGGAGGAATAATAGAACTGATCTGGAATTCGCGAGTCGCATCCTCATGATGTGTTCATCACACGTGAAGCACCGAATTACTCTAGGTAGTTCAATCTTCGGCAGTCAGCGTCGGTAATCGGTGTCAGTATTCAGTGTCGGTAGTCAGTGTCGGTAGTCAGTGTCACGCTTCGGTAGAAGCACTCTTACTTCATAGAAGACCGACAACCGACACTGACTACAGACTACTTCTCCTGTTTCCCGTAAACCTTAATCTCCGATCCTTCAGCAAGCATCACTGAGAAAGGCTTTAGCGCGTTCATGAACTCAAATTCTGATCCGTACAGTTTTCCAAAATTGAAATTGCATTCGTAGCTTTTTACTGGATAGGCCTTCCAGCGTGTGTGCCACACTTCGTATTCGGAAGTTTCTGTTTCGCTAACTTTTGTATATCCCCAATAGTGTTCTGTGATGAATTCTGCTTCGCAAGCCACTGGAATTTCTTCTGTGGTATTGTCTGCAATCACTTTCATGGAAAACCATTCATCCTGTTCCAGTTGATACTCGACAGTAATTTCGTTCCCGTTTTCTTTCCACGAATGATCCATGTCTACCGTTTCGTAGTGTTCGTTGTAGATGGTATTTGCAACAAAGGAAATCATGGTCTTCGGAGCGAATTCCTTAATGAAAACAACGCCTCGTCGCCATGCGCCGTTCTTGGTTTGGTGCTTCACGTAGAACCGCAAATTGATTTCTTCGAAATCCTGGTGGAACGGAATAGGAATGCCCTTGAGTTTTGTATTGAGGAACATGAATCCAACAAGACTCACATAACAAATGTCGTTGTACGTGTCGAGGACGGTTCCTGCTGGAACAAACGGTTGTAGATGCTTCGCATCAATGGCGTAATTGATCAGGATTAACTTTCGCCATTCGGCAGTGAGAAAAGGCATGGTTAAAGGTAATAAAGGGGATAACCGCAAAGACGCAAAGGCGCAAAGAAAAGCGCAAACTGATAGGAATTTGCTTTCTGAACGCTCCGCGGTTTATGAATCGGTAGGACTCACTTGTTGAGCAGGACATACTCGGCCTGCGCGAGATCCACGGTGAAGGTGGCGACGCCGTTGGCATAAGTCACCGGCACGGATTTTTGGGCGCTGACTTGGCGGACGGAGGTGGGTTGGAAGGGAACACGCACTTGGACAGTGACTGCCTTGGCGGGGGCGTCATTCCAGTTGATGAGAGTGACCAGGGTGCCTTTCGCATTGTCGATGACCAGACCTTCTACGCCGGTCACGGAGGCGGTGACTTCGCGTTGCAGGTCGGAGCGGGCGGAAACGCCCAGATGGACGAGGCGGTTCTTATCCGGGTCACTCGTCATAAGAGGATAGACCATGCGCCGTCCGCCGCGTGCCCACGGAGTCACCTTGGCGGCACTGTGGATGTAGCCGTGGCCCGGCAAGGTGCCGACGGCGATGGCTTTACCTTTGCCGTAGTCCCGGCTGGTGACGGCGGCAGAGCCATCCGCCCAGGTGCCAATCACCTTTGCGTCGGCAGGAGTCAGCACCTGTTTCATGGCAAAGGCGGGCAGCTTAGCGCCATCGAGAGTGATCGTGTCGATGGGGGCGAGGAGCGGCAGTTCGAGAATTGGCCGGACGTTGACGGCGGTTTTCTGGAGCGTGGCTGACTTAAGTCCCAGCAAGGACAGCAGGCTGCTCTCGGATTGGTTGAACTGATTGAGGCGGCCCAGACCGGCGCAGGCGTAGAGCACGCCGCCGTTCTTCACCCAGCCGTCGAGCTTCTTGGCGATCCGGTCATCGACCCACTCCCCGGCGAAGTAGATCACGTCGTAGTTGCTGAGGATGGGCCGGCCGCGGACACCGTCGTTGATGTCATCCTCGGTGATGAGGTCAACGCCGTATTGGGCGTTGCGCAGGGAAAGCCAGAGGCCGTGGCAGTCCTTGCGGCAGAGGGTCTGTTGGAAGTTACTAAAGTCCTTCTGACACTGGCGGGCGAAGGGATCATCCTTCGGGTCCACCTTGAGCGCGCGTTCGTTGAAGTCGGTGGCTTTGGAGAGAATCACGGCAATGCGGGCGGCGCGGTACTTGCCGCCGACGGCGAGTGACTCAGCCTCGCCGGAATCGTAGATGGATTCGGAGATGGCGCGGAAGTTTTCCGGGTAAGCCCAAGCCACGGAGTTCTCGGTGAAGTTCTCGGGCGGGGCGACCCAGAAGCTATCGAGTTGGGTGGCACCGGCCCCGACCGCGTACACCATGCTGCGGCGGAGATTCTCGGCGGTCTGTCCGGGGGCGTGCGGCATGACGTAGAAATGGATCGGGAGGTTGTGATACTTCACCGCGCTGCGGGCGGTGGCCATCATCCAGCCGATCATCTGCGGCGGTTCGGCCACGGAGAAAATATAGTCTTCGGTCCAGTACGCGCTCATGCCGCGGAACTTGAAGATGTCGATCCACTGATAGATCGGGCCGTAGTACATCACGGCCCCGTGCGGCGAGTAGTTCGCACCAGTGAGAACCTCGGGGTTTAGGAGCCGCTCGGCGAGGCGGGTCATTTCGGCGAACTCAGCGAAGCGGGTCTCTTCGCTGAAGATGTTCGAGTACCAGCGCAGCCGTGGCTGGGCGGGGTCGGCGGAGAGCTTGGCGTCGGCGGGACTGACCCCGAGATCACTCTGAGTCAGTCCTTTCTTCGCAATCCAAGCGCGGAAGAGATCAACATACTTGGCGTCGGCATAGTTGATCTGGGCGATGCCGATTTCGTCGCCAAAGGAAAGGATGCGGAAGTTCTTCTTTTCCTTCTCCGACAGCTTGGACGTGTAGGCTTGGATCTCAGCAGTCGAGTGAGTGTGCTGGTGGTAACCGTCGCGTTCGAGATGGGAGTAGCTGTCGGGCAGTTGGGTGTTGTAGCCGAGGGCATCCTTGAGGGCATTGATCCACGAATCCTGGCCGGGGCGTTTGTTGAAGGCGCCGTAGTAGGCAAGCTGGGAGGGCTTTTTGCCGCCATTGGCGCGCCGCCATTGGGTCTTGGCGAGCGCGGTGATTTCCTCGGCGTTCTGTTTCGAGGTCTTGATCTTGGCATCGAGATTCCAGGCCACGTCGATGGGAAGAATCAGCACGTCGCCGCCAGTCACTTTGAGCGCGCCCAGCGGATCGCGTCCGGCGGAGTCACGGGCGACTTCGAGATCAAAGGTCGTGCCAGCGGGGAAACCTAGGGTGATACCTTCCTCGTGAACGAGCTTGCAGATCGAGGCAATGTTGAACCATTCGCTCCACTGTCCCGGCGCGACGGGCGCGGCGGGGAACTTGGCCGACATGCCGCCGTAGTCGGGCTGCATGTGACCCGCCGTCGTGGCCGTGAGTTGCACCGGAGCGGCGGCGGAGTTTTTGAAGCGCACCCAAATCTGGGAGTTCTTGATCGCCTCGCGCGCGAAGGGACTGCCGGACCAATAGGGTTTGTAACCAATGTAGGTGTCGCCTGGCTCGGTGGTGAGGATCACGGTGTCGATGAAGCGGTCGCCGCCGCGGACGGGGTTCTTGAGAGTGATCAGGCGGAGTTCCGCGGGACCGACGGAGAGCGTGGCGAACTTGTTCTTGGGCGCTTCGGCGGCGTCATGGTCCACGCCCCAATACCACCACTGCTGTTTGATCATCGGAGCTTTGTAGGCGCCGGCGAAACTGTAGAACCGCTCGCCGTCCAGCGCGCCATAGTCATGGGCATAAACGACCTTGCCGCCCTGCCACACCTCGACGCGGTGAAGGTAGTTGAAGTAAGGCGGTGATTGATACTTGCTCCACACGCGATAGTCACCGGCCTTGGTGACATTAATCTTGCGGACGGCGACCGAACCTTCGCTCGCGGTGGGTGCGCCCAGCAGGCCGCCGTTCATCACCCACATGCCGCCGTAGCTGTGACTCGCATAGCTGTCGTCCTGGTGGACGACCTGCCAGCCCTTGGCGTCCTGCACCCGGAAGAACTCCCCCTCGGCGACAATCAGCGCCGGCTCGTTGGTCTTGTTGGCGACGGGTTGGAGCAGGTCGGGTCCGGCATAGACCCGGACGGGACGGGGGTTCCACGGCGGGGCGGCGTTGGGATTCCCCATCGTAAACGACCCAGCAGGAATCAACGCCATGGTGACGGCGGCTTTTTTCCCCGATATCGGGACAGGCGTGTCAGGGTTAGAAGGTTTGCAGCCGACGAGCGCAAGCAGGACGAGAACGAGGGGAAGCATTTTCATGGAGTTGTTTTTACTGATAGGAATTTGCTTTCTGGACGCTCCGCGGTTCAGGGAGAATTGCTTTTGCGTCGGGTTCATTTGCTTCTGTTCTATGCGTTTCTGGGCGCACGGCAAGGCTTTTTCTCAGGGCTTTCAGCCAACGCCGAATCGGCGAGCGGTTTTTCCTGTCACACGCCTGCCCGCTGCCGACTTTCCGGCCTGAAACCGACCGGTGGCGACCACTTCGGTGCGCACCCCACCGGCGAGCGCAGGCGGAGCTGCTATGTGCGGAGTGGGTGTGCGCGCGCCCGTTCCACGGCCCCGGCCGGATTCGACTGGGTTCTGCGCGGCCCCGCTCCTTTGGCATCCAAAGCTCGGTGGGAATGCGTTCCCTCAACGGATCCGCGGGCCTCGGACGTTGGCGGGGCGCAATGGAAAATCTCTTCGCCAATGCGCAGGAATGCTTCGCCAACGCGTCGGCGAGGTTCTTCAACGGAAGCCGGGCGGGACGTTCCCGAGCGATAGATTCCTGAAGTGGCCCTGCCGGCAGAGGTTGCGGAGAGGCATCGTGCGGCCTGCTGGGCCGGCCAGTCCCCACTTGACCCCGGGTGGTGAGTCGGCCCAATACCGCCCATGCTTAAGTCCGGTCCGACGCTCCTCGTGTGGTTGACCCTCGCCGCTTCCGTATTCGCCGCCGAGGCGCCCAAGGGGATGTTGCCCATCGGCAAAAAGGGCAAGGCGCTGAACACGGACTTCGAGACGGGCGACCTGCGCGACTGGACGGCGACGAGCACGGTGACGAGCGCGGCGTTCAAGGTCACGCAGCCGTGGGCCGCATTTCTCCTCGGCGGCGGCAGCCACGCCGAGACGCGCGTGGAGCTGGTGCTCGTGGAGGGCGGGAAAGTGTTCTTCACCGCGCGCGGCCAGAACAATGAGACGCTGACGCCCATCGTCGTGGATTTGGCGGCGCAGAAGAATAAGGAGATTTTCATCCGCATCGTGGACGAGCACACGGGCGGCTGGGGTCACGTGAACTTCGATGACTTCCGCCTCCACGCGCAGAAGCCGGCCTTCGCCGCCGGCTGTCGGTCGGGTATGTGGTGGACCACTTGAGTTATCGAAGCTGGCCATTGGAAAGTATTCCCATCCAGCTACGACCAGTGGAACGATTCTCGGCTGGCGGTCGGGAAACGAAAGCGCCATGCTGGGGCGGTTTCGCAGATATGATGAGCTTACGCCATTTTCTGTTCATTTTAACCTGCTGGCTGGCGGCTTGGGCTGAGACGTCGTTTGCCGCCGCGCCGAGGCCGAACGTCCTCTTCATCTCGATTGATGATCAGAACGACTGGATCGGCTGTCTCGGCGGGCATCCGCAGGTGAAGACGCCGCACATCGATCGCCTCGCCGCGCGCGGCACGCTTTTCACCAACGCGCATTGCCAGTCGCCGCTCTGCAATCCCTCGCGCGCCAGCCTGCTCACCGGCCTGCGGCCCTCGTCCACCGGCATCTACGGCCTCGCGCCCGGCATCCGCGATGTGGATGTGACGAAGGATCGGATCACGTTGCCGCAGACTTTCACGCGCGACGGTTACTTCACTTACACGTGCGGGAAGATTTATCACGACGGCTCCATCAAGCCGAAGGATCGCGCCGCTGAGTTCAACGAATGGGGCCCCGCGCCCGGCCCCGGCCGCCCCGCGCAACGCATCAACAAACTTTCGCCGCCCCAGCACCCCGCGATGGATTGGGGCCCGTTCCCCGAGCGCGACGAGGACGGCGGCGATTACAAGATCGCGACCGCCGCCATCGAGACCTTGCAACGCGCGCCAAAGGACAAGCCGTTCTTCATCGCCGCCGGCTTCCGCCTGCCGCATGTCCCGTGTTTCGCGCCGCAGAAGTGGTTCGACCTCTACCCCGACGCCACGCTCCAGATGCCGCCCGTGAAACTCGGTGACCGCGACGACACGCCGCGCTTCTCTTGGTATCTTCACTGGAAGCTCCCCGAACCGCGCCTTGTCACATTGGAGAAATTGAACGAGTGGCGGCCCCTCGTCCGCGCCTACCTTGCGAGCATCAGCTATATGGACGCGCAAGTGGGACGCGTGCTCGACGCTCTCGACGCCACAGGCCGCGCCAGCGACACCATCATCGTCTTGTGGAGCGACCACGGCTGGCATCTCGGCGAGAAAGGGATCACCGGCAAGAACACGCTTTGGGAACGCAGCACGCGTGTCCCGCTCATCTTCGCCGGGCCGGGCATTGCGAAGGCGGCAAAGTGCGGACGCCCCGCCGAGTTGCTCGATATTTTCCCCACGTTGCTCGAACTCACTCATCTGCCCGCGCGCCCCGATCTCGAAGGCCACAGCCTCGTGCCGCAACTGAAGAACGCCGCTGCGGCGCGCCCGTGGCCCGCCATCACCACGCACAACCAAGGCAACCACGCCATCCGCACCGAGCAGTGGCGTTACATCCGCTACGCCGACGGCTCCGAGGAACTTTACGACATCGTCCGCGACCCGAATGAATGGACCAACCTCGCCGCCGTGGCCCAGCACGCGAGGACGAAGGCTGAACTCGCCCTGTGGATCCCGAAGAAAGATGTGTCGCCCGCGCCCGGCAGCAAGTCCCGCATCCTCACCTACGATGCGCAGACCAAAACCATCGTGTGGGAAGACGAACTGGTGAGACCCGACGCGCCGATTCCTGTTTTCTGAAGATGAAACCGTTCACCTGTGCCGTCATCGCGGCACTCCATTTCACGGGCGCGCTTTCATCCGCTGCGGAGTTGCCGAGCGGCCACAGCATCATTCGCGCGAAGGCGGGTGCGTCGGAGATTGTCATCACCACCACGCCGCGACTGGCGGGCGCGATCCATTCGCTGACGTGGAACGGCAAGGAGTTCATTGATTCGCTCGATCACGGGCGGCAATTGCAATCGGCTTCGAACTTCGATGTCGGCACGCCGATTCTGGCCGAGACGTATAATCCCACAGAAGCGGGCTCGCAGCGGGACGGCGCGGGGCCGAAATCATCGAGCCGTCTGCTGCATTTGATCGCCACGAATAATCTGTTGCAGACGACGACGCAGATGGCTTTCTGGCTCGCTCCGGGTGAGAAGTCCGGGCCGAATCTGGCGAAGAACAGCACGATCCTCTCCGACCATCTGCTCACCAAACGCGTGCGGATCGGCTATCGCGATCTCCCGCATGTAATCCAGTATGACGTCGCGTTCCATCTGCCGGTAGGCGAGCGGCACACGCACGCGGTCTTCGAAGCGCTGACCGGTTACATGCCGGCGGAGTTCTCCGCGTTCTGGAAGTTCAATCCGCAAACCGGCGACCTCGAGCCGCTCACCGATGGCCCCGGCGAATTGGCGTGGCCGGTCGTGCTCGCTACGCCGGATGGCCGCCACGCGATGGGCATCTTCTCGCCCGATCAACCGGCGAAAGGCTGGGCGCAGCTCGGCTACGGCCGCTGGAAATTCCGCGCGGAGAAGGTGGTGAAATGGAACTGCGTCTTCCGCGTGTCGGACGCGAACGGGATCGCGCCGGGCGAATATGCGTTCCGCAATTTTGTCCTCGTGGGCGACCGCGCCACGGTGCGAGATTCTCTCCGTGCGTTGCAGAAGATGTTTGCGCAAAGGAATCCCTGATGGCCAGCGACGCGCGGTGAGCGGGTGAATGGGTTTTGCATGGCGCCCATCTAAGAAATGCAGCGGGAACGCTGCCGTACTGAGTCCGATGAATTTGAAACGACTGCAACAATGGCGATGGGTTTGGCCGATGACGATCGGCCTGGCCGCGCTTACCCTTTGCCTCTCGTGCGGCACGGTGGAAACCGCGCCCAAAGGCGCGGCGCTCACGAAAACGCGGGTGGCCTCGGGCGAGCAGATTTACCGGCGCCAATGCATCCAGTGCCACGGCGAGAATGGCGAAGGCGTGAAGGGCAAGTACGACGAGCCGCTCGCGGGCGACTGGTCGATCAATCGGCTGGCAAAGGTCATCAGCAAAACGATGCCCGAAGACAAGCCGGGCACCTGCACGGGCGACGACGCGGCGGCGGTGGCCCGCTACATCCACGCGGCGTTCTATTCGGCCGAGGCGCAGGCGCGGAACAAGCCGCCGCGCATCGAACTGGCGCGACTGACCAACCGGCAGTTCGAGCATTCAATCGCCGATCTGTTCAAGAGTTTCACGGGCGACACCGTGATGGGAAGTGAGCGCGGATTGAGCGGCACGTATTACAATGCCCGCGGATTTCGTGCCGACAAAAAGATCTTCGCGCGCACGGACGCGACGGTGGCGTTCGACTTCGGTGCGGGCACGCCGGACGACGCCAAGTTCGGCAAGGAAGAATTCTCAGCACAATGGACCGGCTCGGTTTGGGCCGATGAGACGGGCGAGTACGAGTTCATCCTCAAAACCGAGAACGGCGCGCGTCTGTGGGTGAACGATCCGGAGAAGACGCTCATCGACGCGTGGGTTTCCAGTGGCCAGCGCATCGAGCACCGCGCGACGCTTCGACTGCTCGGCGGGCGGTCGTATCCGATCCGG
>SIBB01000046.1 GCA_009695395.1 Pedosphaera sp.
CCGGACAGCACTGAGTTCATTAATAATTTCGGTGCGTAGAGACGCAACGCCACGACGAAAGCTCCAAGAATATGTTGCGCAATGTTTGCAGGGCGAGGAGAGCTGTGACTGTGTGTGGCCCAAGAGTCATCTTCGCAGCCACAAAGTCAGAAGCCCCTGTTTTCACAGGGGCTTCATGCATACTGAATTGGTTGCGGGGCTAGGATTTGAACCTAGGACCTTCAGGTTATGAGCCTGACGAGCTACCGGGCTGCTCCACCCCGCGATCAAGTTAGGTGGAAGCTAATGGAACCCGTCCGGCACGCAAGCTCTATTATCACGTCGTCGGCAAAATGAAACGAAGGGCGGGCACTTTTCCATTGCCGTATCAGCCGCGTCTTCCATCCTGCGCCCCAATGAATCTGCTGCCCTTCACGAACCTCCCCGTCCACGCCCCGCGCAGCTTTGTGCCCGCCCAAATTGACCTCGGCGACTGGAGGCAGATAGCCCCGCTCTTCGACCGGCTGGACGGGCGCGCGCCGCAGTGCCAGTCGCCTGCTGAGTTCGAGCGGTGGATTCTTGACCAAGGCGAGATCTTCGCCGCGCTCGATCAGGAGGGCAGCCAGCGCTACATCGCGATGACCTGCCACACGGATAGCCCGGAGGCGGAGGCGTCTTACTTGCACTTCGTCGAGAAGGTTGAACCCGAGCTGAAGCCCCGCCAGTTCCACCTCGCGAAGCTCTTTCTTGCCCACCCGCTCCGCGCGCAGCTCGACAAGCATCGCTACGAAGTCTTCGACCGCGACACGGCCTTGCTCGTTGAGCTGTTTCGCGAGGAGAACGTCCCGCTCCAAACCGAGGAGGCCAAGCTTGGCCAGCAATATCAAAAGCTCTCTGGCTCGCTTACCGTGAACTTCCGTGGCGAGGAGAAGACACTCGTCCAGATGGGCCGCTACTTGGAAGAACCTGACCGTGCACTGCGCGAGGAGGCGTGGACGCTTGTCGCGCAGCGGCGTTTGCAGGTGGCCGACCAGATTGAGGAGCAGTTCGAGGCGCTGCTTAAGCTGCGCGAACAAATCGCCCGCAACGCCGGCTTCGAGAACTACCTCGCCTACTCCTTCCGTGCGAAGGGCCGCTTCGACTACACGGCGGAGGATTGCGGCAAGTTCCACTCCGCCGTGGACATTGAGTTCATGCCGGCCGTGCGCCAGTTGCAGGCCGATCGCAAACGCCAGCTCGGCGTGGACCCGTTGGGCCCGTGGGACACCGCCGTGGACCCGTTGAGCCGCGCGCCGCTCCGGCCCTTCGCCGAAGTGGACGAGATGGTCACGCGCACGCAGCGTGTCTTTGACAAGGTGGATGCCGAACTTGCCGCCGGCTTCGCCCAGATGCGCGACCTCAAGCTCCTCGACCTCGCCAATCGCAAGGGCAAGGCCCCCGGCGGCTACCAGTCCACGCTCGCCGAGGCGCGGCTGCCGTTCATCTTCATGAACTCCGTCGGCGTGCAGCGCGATGTGGAGACGATGCTCCACGAGGCCGGTCACGCCTTCCACACGCTCGCGGCGAAGAACGAGGATATCTATCCCTATCGCAACGCGCCGATTGAGTTCTGCGAAGTCGCCTCGATGGCGATGGAACTGCTCGGCAACCAGCACCTCGAAGAGTTCTACACGCCCGCCGAGGCGAACCGCGCCCGCAAGACGCACCTCGAAGGCATCATCGGCTTCTTCCCGTGGATGGCGACGGTGGACGCGTTTCAGCACTGGATTTACTCGCACCCCGGCCACACCCGCGCCGAGCGCACCGCCGCGTGGCTCGCGCTGATGGACCGTTTCGGCGGCGACGTGAGCTGGGCCGGCCACGAGTCCGCGCGGGCGAACCTCTGGCACCGCCAGCTCCACATCTTCCTTCACCCCTTCTACTACGTGGAATACGGCATCGCCCAACTCGGCGCGTTGCAAGTCTGGGCGAACTCCCATCGCGACCCGGTGAAAGCACTGCGCGACTACAAAGCCGGCCTCGCGCTCGGTGGCTCTCGTCCGCTGCCGGAACTCTTCGCCGCCGCCGGGTGCCGCTTCGACTTCAGCGCGGAGACGGTGCGCCCGCTCGTGGCGCTGACGCGCAGCGAGTTGGCGAAGTTTAACTGAGGCGGCTGACGTGCAGATGATCCCGTCCAAAACGCGCGGCTCGCCCCCGTGCCGGCTGCGGACGTGGGTGTCCGCGCTTCTTTCGTTGCTGGCAGCGGCGGCTCAGCTCTCCGCCCAGCCGCGCGTGCTCGACGCCACGTGCTACCATCTCGGCACGGAAGGTTTTCCCGAATGGCAGGAGTTCATCGGCAAGAAGCCGCACGGGCGGATGCTGGAAGTCCGCTTCGAGGCACAGCGCAATGAATCCGAGCAAACGCTCCTGATCCGCCAGCGTGATGTGAAGCAAGGCTGGCAGGTTCAGCTCAACGGTCGCCGCCTCGGCTCGCTGATCACGCAGGAAACCTCGCTCATTCACGCGCTCGCTGTGCCACCGGGCGCTTTGCGTGACGGGACGAACGTGCTCGCCATCCTCCCGCCCACGGCGGTGGATGACATCGTCGTCGGCGACTTCCGCCTCGTCTTCGCTCCGCTGAAACAAACGCTCGCTCAAGCCACGATCTCCGTCCGCGTCACCGACTCCGATACAAAGTCGGGCCTGCCCTGCCGACTGACTATCGTGGACGCCGCCGGATCACTCGCGGCCCTGCTGCCGGGCACAACGAACCAGACTGAGATCGCAGCGCGCCCCGGTGTTCTCTACACGCGCGACGGCTTGGCAAGTGTGGGCTTGCTGCCCGGCAACTACACCCTCTTCGCCTCGCGCGGCTTTGAGTTCAGCGTCGCCACACAAGCGGTAACGCTCGTCGCGGGCCAGACGCAGGCCGTCGCGCTCACCATTCGTCGCGAGGTTCCGACACACGGCTGGGTCGCGGCGGACACGCACATCCACACGTTCACCAAGAGCCGCCACGGCGACGCGACCGAGGACGAGCGGATGCTCACCATCGCTGGCGAGGGTATCGAGTTGGCTATCGCCACCGATCACAACGTCCACTCGGACTACCGCGAAGCTGCCCAACGCACCCGCACCAGCGACCGCTTCACCGCTGTCAGCGGCAACGAAGTCACGACGAAAGCGGGGCACTTCAATGCGTTCCCCATCCAGCCCGGCAGCGCGGTGGCAGATTTCAGCACGACGAATTGGGGCACGCTGCTCGCGGGCATCCGCGCCACGCCGGGAGTGCAGGTCGTCACGTTGAACCACCCCCGCGACCTGCACAGCGGCTTCGTTCCGCTCGGTCCGGCAAACTTCAATCCCGTCTCTGGTGCCGCGCTGCGCGGGCAGGAATTTTCCTTCGACGGGCTGGAAGTTGTCACCTCCGCTGCGATGCAGTCGGACATCATGCTGCTCTTCCACGATTGGTTCGCGCTGCTGAATCACGGCCACCGCATCACCGCGCTCGGCTCCAGTGACACACACGACGTGAGCCGCTTCATCCTCGGGCAGGCGCGGACTTACGTGCGCTGCAACGATACGAACCCCGCCGCCATCAACGTGAACGAGGCGTGCCGCAGCTTGCGCGAGGGCCGCGCGCTCGTGAGCTTCGGCCTGCTGGCGGACCTCGTCGTGAACGAACGCTCGGAGGTCGGTGACCTCGCCTTGCATGGGCAGCGCGGTGTGACGGTGCTGGTGACGGTGCTCGGTCCCGCGTGGGTGCAGGCGGACCGTGTGGAGCTGTTCGCCAATGGCGTGCGGGTCGCCGACCAGAAACTGTCGCCTGTTCGCGGAGTCACGAAAGCGCGTGTGACGTTCAAGCTGCCGCGACTCAAGCACGATGTTCACCTCGTCGCCATCGCCAGCGGGCCGGGCGTGACTGCGCCGTTTTGGGAGACGCCGCGTCCGTATCAGCCGAGTTCAAAGACCTTTCTTCCGCGTGTGCTGGGCGCGACCAACCCCGTGCGGGTGGACGGTGACGGCGACGGGAAGTTCACTCACGCCCGCGCCTACGCGGAGCAGCTCGTGAAGCGGCACGGGACGGACGCGGTGAAGTTGTTTCCCGTGTTGGCGGACTACGACGAGGCGGTGGCCGCGCAGGCCGCGAGCCTGTGCCACGCGGCGGGGAAGGACTTGCGGTCGGTTGAGTATTCGCACGCGCTGCGGAGCGCGACGCAGTCGATCCAACGCGGTTGGGTGAGCTACGCGGGGACAGTGCGGTGAGGGCGCGGGCGACGGTTCACTTCGTCAGCAGCCCGCGAGCTGCCATCCACTCCTCGGCGCGCTTGGGCCAAGTGGTGACGCCGTGCGTGCTGGGCCGCAGGCCGTAGCCGTGGCCACCAGTCGGGTAGAGGTGCAGCTCGGCGGGCACCTTGGCCTGCTTCAGCGCGAGGTAGTAGAAGAGCGCGCTTTCCACACGGACGCCGTCGTCCTGCGTCATCGCGAGGAAGGTCTGCGGCGTGTTCGCGGTGATGGGCAGCTCGGGGGAAACCTTGTCGCCCTGTTCCTTCACGGTGAGGTAGGCGGGGTAAATCAGGAAGGCGAAGTCGGGTCGGCAACTGGCCTTGTCCGCGTCGTCCACCGGCTCGTAGGTGCGCTTTTCGAAGTTGTTGCAAGCTGCCGCCGCGAGGTGCCCGCCCGCTGAGAAGCCGAGGATGCCGATGCGTTTGGGGTCGAGGCCGAACTCAGTCGCGCGCGAACGCACCAGCCCGACGGCGCGCTGCGCGTCCTGCAATGCGGCGGTGTGTTTCTCCAAGCCAGGCCGCTTCGGCACGCGATACTTGAGGAGCACGCCAGTGACGCCGATGGAGTTGAGCCACTCGCAAATCTCGGAGCCTTCGAGGTCGTAGGCGAGGATGTTGTAGCCGCCACCGGGGCAGATGATGACCGCCGCGCCGGTGTCCTTGGCCTTCGTCGGGCGATAGATGGTGAGCGTGGGCTGCGAGACGTTGCCGAGGCGAATCACTGACTTGCCGGCGACGAGGCCGCCTTTCGCGCCGGTGGTGTCTTTTTCTTCACCGAGGTCGCCTTTCGCGCCGGGCGCTTCCTTCGGCCAAAGTGGGATGGGGGCAGCGGGAGCGGCGGTGAGGCCGGTGGTGACGGCAATGAGGACGAGCGCAGAGGCGAAGGCTGATTTCATGGGAGTTTGAACTTGGGACACTGGCTGAGAAATTGAATTGGGTTGCGGTATATCACTTTGTCCACGAGGTCGGCAGGCCAGCCACGACGTTTCATCTCCAGCGCGGTGCGCGGGACGGCCAGCGGGATGCTCACGCCCCAGTCGCACGCGGAGTTCATCCAAATGCGCTCGTGCGAATACAGGTCCAGCATGTCCACCGCGCGCGCGGGCGAGCACTTGCTCTCCGGGTAGAGGGTCATGCCCGCCCAGAAGCCCGCGTCCAGCACGAGCTGGATGGTGTGCTCCTCGACGTGGTCAATGATGCAGCGCTCGGGGCGGATGCGCTTGTCACTGCGCAGCACGTCGAGGATGAGGCGCGTGCCCTTGAGTTTGTCTTCGAGGTGTGGCGTGTGGACGAGGATGAGCTGGTCGTGCCGCGCGGCGAGGTCCACGTGCATTTCGAGCACCTTCATCTCGTTGCGGGAATTCTTGTTCAGCCCGATTTCGCCAATGCCCAGCACGTTGGGCCGGTCGAGGAATTTGGGAATGAGGCCGATGACATCCGTGGCCAGGGCCACGTCCTCGGATTCCTTCGGGTTGATGCACAGCCACGAGAAGTGCGGCAGGCCGAACTTCGCCGCGCGCTTTGGCTCGTAGTCGGTGAGCTGGCAGAAGTAGTCGTGGAAGCCATCCGCCGAGGAGCGGTCAAAGCCCGCCCAGAAGGCCGGCTCGCACACGGCGGCGCAGCCGGCGGTGACCATGTCCTGGTAGTCGTCAGTCGTGCGGCTGACCATGTGGCCGTGGGGTTCGATGTAACGCATACGGGGGGAGTTGAAAGGTGAAGGGTGAAAGTTGAAAGACTTACTCCGTGGCTTTTGCGGCGAGGCGGGAGCGTTGGAGGCCACTGAGAATTCGGGTTAGCTCGGCGGCGCGATCGCGGAGGTCGCTCCAAGTCGCTTCCGTGCCGAGGCCTTGACTGCGGACGATTTCAAAGACAGACCCAGTGGCAATCTCCACGAACCGCGCGAAGTCTTGCCGGGATGAGCGGGGGGAACCCTCGGCGAGGTTTGAAGCTACGGCCACGGATGCCCGGCGCATCTGGGAAGTCAGGCCAAACCGCTCGTAGTCGGGAAAAGTCTTGGTCAGTTGGTAAACTACCTTACTCAGCGCGAGCGCCTGTTTCCACGCTTCGAGTTTCTCGAAGTTAAACAGGAAAGGTCTAGCCAGTGGGGCACTCACGCGTCTTTCAACTTTCACCCTTCAATTCTTCCCCGGCCACGCGCCCGTCGCACCCTTCACCGTCGCCTTCGCCAGCGGCTTCGTCGTCGGGTCGCTGAAGGAGAGGAGGACGCGTTTGGCGCGGTGCGGCTTTTTCTCGGCCAGGTGCTTCAGCGCGGTGCGGAAGGCGGCGATGCGGAAGTCGGCCTCGCCCTCGGAGCGGTCCACGCGGTCGAGGAAGGCGGCGAGGTCAATAAGCTTGTGCCGCGCGTCCACGAAGTATTGGTCGAGCACTTGTTGGCGAGTCATAGCGTGGCGCCAATTAAACGCAGGCCCGCCCGGAAGACAACTCGCGATTCGTCCTGAATCGGTGGCTTGCTGTTGCCCCTTGCACGCTACGGTCACTTCCCGCCGATGCACCAGAGCGCCTTGTGCGTGCGGATGAGCAGCGCGCCGTCGGCAGGGACGAGGGAGCTGTTCGAGCGCTCGCCCAGCGGGTTCGTCGCGAGCAGTTCGAACGTGGGGCTGGCCTTGAAGACGAAGCAGTCGCCGCCCTGCGTGATGGTGTAGCACTTGCCGTCGGCCAGCAGCACGCTGCTCCAGTTCGCGCCGGTGGCCGTCCCGCCGACGAGGCGCTCGCTCCAGACTTCCTTGCCGGATTGCAGGTTCAGGCACATCGCGGTGCCGGGGTCGTTGTGGATGTAAATGTGGCCCTCGTGAATCACGCCCGAGCCGATGCGCTGCGGCGAACGCGGGTGCTGCCAGAGCCGCTTCGTCGTCGTCACGTCGCCCTCGCCGCCTGCCACGACCGCCAGCGCAGAACCGCCGAAGCCGCTCATCGCCACCACGACTCCGACCGCGTGCATCGGCGAGGTGTAAACCAGCGGGGTCAGGCCCTTGGAGGTCCAGCGTTCCTTGCCCGTCGCGGGGTCGAGCGCGCACAAGCGGTCCGGCCAGGACATGAGCAGGGAGTCGCGGCCACTTTCGTTGATGATGACGGGTGTCGTCCACGAGCCGAGCCATTTGCCACGGGGCGCGGCCTTCTTGTCGTCTTTGGCCGTGTCCTTGGGCGCGGGCGGCGTTCCTCCGGCGTCGCCGCCGGCCTCGTCATTTCGCCAGACGGTCTTGCCAGTCTTCTTGTCCACGGCGAGCAAGTAGGTGGTTTCGCCGGGGCCGAAGTTGAGGAAGCAGAGGTTGCCGTGAATCACCGGCGAGGTCGCCGCGCCCCAGATATGAATCTGCCGCCCCAAGTCCGTGCGCTTCCAAAGCTCCTTGCCCTCGAAGTCGTAGCAGAACAGCCCGTCGCTCGCGAAGGACACGATGACGCGCTCGCCATCCGTCACCGGCGACGCCGAGCAGAACGGGTTCGTCCCGTGCGTCGGCTCCTTCTCCTTCGTGGTGACGCCGGCCTCCCAGAGCTGCTTGCCATCGGCGCGGTTCAGGCACAGGAGCGTGCGGCGGTTGCCCACGGGCTGGGTGACGAAGATGCGCTCGCCCCAGACGATGGGCGTGGAGTTGCCCGGCTCCGGCAGCGGGATGCGCCAGCGGATATTCTCAGTCTTGCTCCAGTTCAAGGGGAGATTCTTCTCCGTGGAGATGCCGTCCGCGTTCGCGCCGCGCCAGGCGGGCCAGTTGGCGGCGCAGGCCGGCAGGGCGGCAGTGAGCAAAACTGCGGAGAAGGAGAGAGAGGCGAGGCGCAGTTGAGCATTCATGACTTCAGAGGCAGACGCGGCAGCTCACGGTGTGTTTCAAGGGAACCGGCCGGGATCGATTTTGGTCTACCGGGGCGCGCCGGTGGCGGGTGGAGCGGGGTTGGTTTCTTTGCGGTCCTTCGCCTTCTCGGTCCACGTGATGAGGCCGGCGCCGAGCATGATGAGCAGCACCCCAACCCAGCGCATCGGCGGGACTTCCTCATGGAGAAAGTATTTTGCGGTCAGGGTCGTGAGCACGAAGCCCATCGCGGTCAGCGGCCAGATGAAGCTTACGTCGCTGCGCGAGAGCAGGACGAGCAGGGCCACGAAGAAGGCGGCTTCCAAGGCGACGCCGAGCAGGATGTTCGTGTTGCTCGAGCCGGCTTTGACCACGCGCCAGATTTCAGTCGCACTGACGTGTTTGACTTCGCCGATTTGTTTGAGGCCCTTGCTGAGGAAGACGACGCCGATGGCTTCGCAGACGAGGCCGGCGATGAGGATGGCGAGGATTTTTGTCATGGGGTTGGGAGTGGTGGAGCAGGATTCGTCTTAATCCTCCGGCTACAAGTCCTGATAGCGAATCAGCTCGATGCCCAGTTCCTCGACCTGCGCCTTCACGCGCGGGCTGATGAGGGCGTCGAACTCGTGAAGGAACGTGTCGAGCGAGGGATGTGAGTAAAGCTCGGAGGAGCCCGGGGGCAGGGCGGGCAGCAGCTTGCGGATGAACGCCTCGTCCACGCGCGCGTTTTGCAGCAGGCCGAAGACGTGGTCGGTGAAGCGAATCTTCGAGTGCGCGAGGATGCGCCGGGCGCGTCGGGCGAGTTGGCTGAAGATGAAGGCGTGGCTCGTGCGGTAGAGCCAGTGGCCGCCCGCGAGCTTGAGATTCAGCGCGAACGGGTCGTGGGTGATGCGGAGGTGGCGGATGCCCCACTCCAGCGAACGCGAGACAAGCAGCCTGAACAGGGTGGGGTGCAGGTGCAGGTTCAGGTGGCCGTTGACGTGGTCGAGCGGCAGTCCGGTGGCCTTGAACTTGGCGAGCTGCGCGGCGATTTCGTGCGCGAGTTGGAGCCGCAGCCCGCGGTTGAAGTAGTAGCGCGTGCCGGTGGCGACGGGGGAGTTGCTGAACTCGCCGCGAGCATTGACGAGGTCCGGGATTTCCATCGGCCCGGCGGTGGCCTTGCCGCAGATGAGGGTGAGGTGCAGGCCGATTCCGAGGGTGGGGTTTTGTTTTGCCAGCTCGACGGCCTCGGAGGAGGCGTCGCCGTTCACCATGAGGCTGGCCGTGGTGAGGATGCCTTCGCGATGCGCGCGGATGACGGCTTGGTTGATGGAGCGGGAGCGACCGAAGTCGTCGGCGTTGACGATGAGACGGCGGGGGGAGGGTGCTTGCTCAGACGCCATAGTTCGGCGCGAGCGCGCCAGTGGTAGAGCGATACCAAGTGCGCAGGATGAGGGCGAGCTTTTGCAGTTTGTGCAGCTTGGTGGGCGTCACGGCGAGCACAGGGAAGTCGTGGTGCTCGAGCTTGAGAAGGAGGTGCCAATACACGGCGCCCATCAGTTCGGCTGCGACCATGGCCTTGCGGTCCTCGGGCGGCAGGGTGGCGCGGGCGCAGGCGTAGTGATGGCGGGCGCGGCTGGCGGTGGCCTGTGCCAGCTTGCGGAAACGGGGGCTGAATTCTCCGGCGAGAATCTCTGCCTCGGTGACTTGGTGGTTCTTCAGCTCGGCGAGCGGCAGGTAAATGCGACCGCGGGCGGCGTCGTTGCCCACGTCGCGGAGGATGTTGGTGAGCTGAAGCGCCTTGCCGAGGTGGATGGCGTAGTCGCGACAGGCGGGGCTGGTGTGGCCGAAGATTTCGATGCTCAACAGCCCGACGACGGAGGCGACACGATAGCAGTAGTGCTCGAGTTCCTCCCACGTCTCGTAGCGCGTCACATCCAGGTCCATCTCGACGCCGCGGATGAGTTCATCGAACAGGGCAAAAGGCATCCGGTGCGCGGCGATGAAGTGTTGCAACTCGCGATTGATCTGGAATTGCGGCTGGCCGCTGTCGCAGGCGGTGCGGATGTCCGCGCGCCAGTCGGCGAGTTGCTTGCGGCGCTGTTCCAGCGGCACGCTTTCCTCGTCGGCCACGTCGTCCACTTCGCGGCAGAAGGCGTAGAGCGCGCTCATGCCGGCGCGCTTTTCCTTGGGCAGCATGATGAAGGCGAGCGCGAGGTTCGACGCGCTGCGCTGGGTGATTTGCTCGCTGACGGGCGGGGTCATTGCAATGCGGAATGGCGAGTGCGGAATGCGGAATGGGGCATCGCGTTCGGTCGGGTGCGGAGTCTCATGACTGCCGAGGTGGGGGAAGGCCGCCGGTCTCCGCCAGCGTCGGGTTGCGCGGACGGTGTGCCATGCGCTTGCGCTGGCGGCGACGCGAGAATGCAAACACGAGGATCATCGGAATGGCGACCAGCAGCGCAGCCCCGAAGATGGGCAGGCCCTGTCCATCCGGACCGCCGCCGGGCCGGACGGCTCCGGGGTCCAGAATTTCAGGCGGCAGGATTTCCGCCGCGAGCAGGATGGGGAAGCTCTCGGCCATGCGCGTCATTTCTCAAGCACGTCGGTGTCGCCGTCCGGGCCGCCGTCTGTTTTGAGGTTGAGGCGGAGCATCCGGTAGCGGAGCGAGTGGCGGGTGACCTTGAGGCGCTCGGCGGTCTTGTTGATGCTGAAATGATTGCGTTCCAGCGCGGCGAGGATGAGCTGCTTCTCGAAGTGCGCCAGCGCCTCGTCCAGCGAGTCGGGCAAGGGGCCTGCAGGCGTGTCGCCCTTGCGCAGCTTTGTCTCGTGGTCGAAGTCCGGCAAGTGCGCCGGCTGCACCTGCGGGCCGGGCGAGAGGATGACGGCGCGTTCGACGACGTTGCGCAGCTCGCGGACGTTGCCGGGCCAGTGGTGGGCCATGAGCTTCGCGGCGGCGGGCTTGGCGAGGGTCATCACGGGCTTGCCCAGAGAGCCGCAGAAGTGTTTCAGGAAATGCTCGGCCAGCAGGCACACGTCCTGGCCGCGCTCGCGCAAGGCCGGCGGGCGGAACTGCACGACGTTGAGCCGGTGATACAAGTCCTCGCGGAACTGGTTCTCGCGGATGGCTTGGATGATGTCGCGGTTGGTGGCGGCGAGCAGGCGGACGTTGACCTTGAGTTCCTCGTTGCCGCCGACGCGCGAGAAGGAGCCGTCCTCGAGGAAGCGCAGCAGCTTGGCCTGGAGCGAGCGGCTCATGTCGCCGATCTCGTCGAGGAAGATGGTGCCGCCGTCGGCCTCCTCGACGCGTCCGAGCTTCTGCTTGAGCGCGCCGGTGAACGCGCCCTTCTCGTGGCCGAAGAGCTCGCTCTCGAGCAGCGTCTCGGGAATCGCGGCGCAGTTGATGCGGACGTAGCTCTTCTTCGCGCGCGTGCTCAGGCTGTGCAGAGCGCCGGCGATGAGTTCCTTGCCGGTGCCGCTCTCGCCGAGGATGAGGACAGTGGCGTTCGTGGGGGCGATGCGCTTGATGAGGTCGCGCATGTCCCGGAGGTTTTGCGACTCGCCGATGATCTGCTCGAGCGTGTAGCCGCTGGTGACTTTCTCGCGGAGTGCGGCGTTCTCGGAGATCAGGCGGTGGCGCTCGGCACAGTGGCTTACGTGGAGGAGTAGTTCCTCGGGGGCGAAGGGCTTGGGGAGGTAGTCGCTCGCGCCGGCCTTGATGGCCTCCGCCGCCAGCTTGGGCGTGGCGTAGGCGGTGATCATCAGCATGGGCAGCTCGGGGTGGCGTTTCTTCACGCGCGCGAGCAGCTCGTAGCCGCTGATGCCGCCGAGGTGCGCGTCGGTGATGAGCATCAGGAACTCGCGTTTGGCCAGGAGTTGCTCGGCTTGCTCGGCGCTCTCGACGGCCTCCACCTCGTGCCCGTCCTCGGACAGCATCGCGGAGAGGGAAAGCCTCATGTTCTTCTCGTCGTCCACGAGCAGGATGGGCGGGAGGGGCTGGCTCATGCGGCGGCGGTCATGGTTGTTTTCGGAGGGAAGGTTAGGGTGAAGGTGGTGCCCTTTCCAAGCGTGGATTCCATCACGACCTTGCCGCCGTAAATCTCCGTGTTGTGCCGCACTATCGCCAGCCCAAGGCCCGTGCCCTTTTCCTTCGTGGAGAAATACGGCTCGAAAATGTTTGCGCGCTGGTAATCCGGGATGCCCGGGCCGTCGTCGCTGATGGAGATCACGACGCTGCCCTGCGCGTCGAGTCGCACGCCCACGTCGATGCGGCCCTTGCTGTTCAAGGCGTCGCGGGCGTTGGCCAGCAGGTTGACCAGCGCCTCGCGCAAGTGCGCGCGCTGCATGAGCAGGGGCGGGAGGCTGTCCGCGCATGTGATCTGGATGTTCACCTCGTGGTGCAGTGCCGGGGGAAAGGTGCGATCGAGCGCGTTGTTCACTTCTTCCCGCACGTCGAGCCGTTCCACGCGGCCCTCGGACAGTTGCGCGTAGCCCATCAACTCGGTGAGGATGCGGTCGGACCGGCCGACCTCCTCGCGGATCATGTCCAACTGCTGAAGCGCGGCGGGCTTCGCGTCCCCGAGCGACCGCTGGAGGCTGAACGCGGCGTTGTTGATGATGGCCAGCGGGTTCTTCAACTGGTGAGCGATCTCCGCCGCCAGCCGCCCGGTGGATCGCAGTTGTTCCTGTCGGATGGAGAACTCTCTCGCCTCCTCCTGCGCCTCGAGGTGCCGATCCCCGAGGACGTTGATCCCGTAGCAGGACACGGCGAGCAGCACCAGCAGCGCGACGCGGCTGAAGAGCAGTTGCAAGGCGTTGCGGTCTGACAAACCGGTGATGGCGAGCAGCAGGGCCTGGCCGACTTCGAGTTGCTGGTCGCCGGTGTCGGGCTTCTGCCGTCGCTTCTTCAAATCAATGGCCTTGGCATTTAATGCGGGGGGGTTCGTTCGCACGCTACCAGTCGCAACGGGAGACAAGAGGGTTGGTTGTGCAAGAACTGGATTTTTCTCCTCCCACTTGAGTTCATGGAGCGTGAGGTCCAGCAGGCCGGCGACGAGGTAGCATAGGATGAGAAGGAGGTTGACCGCGATTTGCAGCCGGACGCGGGTGATGCTCACGGAAATGCGGATGACCAGCACGAGGAACACCCAGTAGAGAGTGCTCTCCAGACCGCCGGTGATGACGATGAGCAACGACACGAACGCGCCGTCCACGATGTTGATCACAAACACCGACCACTGCACCAAGCTCACCGGGACGTAGTCCATTGCCAGTATGATGGACCCGATGATGACGTTGGCCACGAGATAGGCGCGGAAGGCCTTACGGACGGTCTCGATGTCCGTGTCCCCGAGTGTCGGCACCCCTTCGAACCAGTCGGAGAGGAGGAGCAGGTATGTCAGTCCGCTGAGGAGGATGACCTTGATCGTCAGGCACACGTCGCGCTCCATGAAGCGGATGCGGTCGGACTGCTGCTCCGGCGAGACTGCGGGGGCCTT
>SIBB01000047.1 GCA_009695395.1 Pedosphaera sp.
AGGCGAAACGCAGCTCCGAGGTCTTGCCGTTCTTGAGGCTGCGCATGCTGATCTGGACGAAGGCGCGGAGGTTGCCGGGGGTGCGGTGGGTGACTTCGAGCACGACGACGACGTCGCCGCCCTGGCGGATGGCCATGCCTTTACGGATCTCGGTTACGTTTGCCATAAAATGTCTAGGTTCGGACGCTCCGCCTAGCACAACGGCCGGAGCGGAGGCGGGAAGCTAGCCAAGGGAAGAGGCATTGCAAGCATGGATTTGGAAAACGGAAACACCTTGAACCCTCCCGCATCCGGTTCGACTAACGCGTTCGCACGCGGTCTCGTTCAAGGCGCGGCGGGCGCGCTTGCCGTCGGCTCTTGGAAGCGGATGACGACCTCGCCGGGCTTGGCGTAGCCGAGCTTCTCGCGGGCGAGACGCTCGACGGCCTTGGGGTCGGAGCGCAGCGCGTCGAGGCTGGCCTTGAGTTGGCGCGCGGCATCTTCCTCGCGCTGGATGTGCGCTTCGAGTTCGAGGTTGCGCTGGCGCATCCGGGCGTTCTGCTGGATGAGCGGCACGCAGAGGTAGCCGATGCCGACGGCGCTGGCGACGACAAGGAGCAGCATCACCACCCGGGTGAGCTTGTCCCAAATGCCAAGATCAACGGCTTCTTCTTTCATCGCGATGGGACACTACAACAAATTCGTGCACGGAACGGAAGAGGAAATTGAATCTGTCGGTGAAAAACTTCGGGCTCAGCCTCCTCAGAGTGTGGTTCTCGAAAGGTCCCTGCGCTCTGCTCCGACGACAGGTTAGGGCTTTTGGGTTGGCGGCAGGTTCAGCCGACGGTCGTCATCCTTGGCGGACAGGGGCAGGGCTTGGTCCACGAGTTCGCGGGCGAGGCGGCTCTTCACGCTGGAGAGTGCGGCGTTGGTCACGGAGTTAAGGTGGATGCGCGCCTCGTTGAGTTTGCCAGCGGCGGCCTTCACACGCGCGAGGTGCAGGTGCGTGGCCTCGCGTTCTTGATCGTCGCGTGCTAGCGACTGCGCCCGTAGCCACGCGGTGATGGCGGCCTCGTGCGCGGGCGGCTGAATTCCGTAATAGACCTGCGCGATGTCGGTCGCGAGTTGGAAATTCGCGGGGTCGAACTTCTCCGCCAGCCGATACAGTTCGAGCGCGTTGCGGAGCGCCTGTTGCTCTGTGATGCGGTAGTGCGCTGCCGCCTCCTTGCGATGCAGCACGATGACGGAGCCAAGGTTGTGATAGTAAATCGCCTGCCGCGGATTCAGCTCGATGGCCTTGCTGTAAAGCTCGAACGCCTTCGCCACCGGCCCCGTCTGGCCGTAGCTGTTGGCCAGGTTGTTGAAGGCGGCGGGGTTTGTCGGGTCGAGTTCGAGCGCCTTCTCCCAACGCTTGCGGGCGTCGGCCTCCTCGCCGAGGTCGTTGAGGAAACTGCCGAAGGCAAGCTGTCCGCGCGCGTGCCGTGGGTGCCGTTGCAGGAAATCCTCGTAAGCCCGTTTCACGGGTTCGAGTCGTTGCTCGATCTTCAGGCTCAACACCGCGTCGGCGAGGCCTGCCCCTTTTTTCGCGAAGGCCCCGTTGTCCTTGATCCACTTGTCGATCTCCTCGTGCGCCGTGTCGTCCAGCGCCATGACCCTTTGGAAATCCGCCTCTGCTGGGGAAACGGTGGACGTGGAGAACTGGGGCAGGGCAGGGGGGCGCTCGCCGGGCTTGGTCGCGGCGGCGGCCATCACCCAACCCGGGCAAACTAGCAACGCGATGAGCATCCACTTCACAACGCGTAGTCTAGCGAGCCGTCGCGTGCGGGCCAAGTCAGCGTTTTAAGCTCCAGTTCGAATGAGTGTTTTTGCCGCGCCGCGCGATTGGCCGCAGCGTTTTGCTAGTGCTCCGAAAGCCCGTTCGCTAGCCTGCGGCGATGCTGGACCTCGCACTGCGCTCCGCGATGACACTGTTGGAACCCGTGGGCTTCACTTGGGCCTGCCTTCTGGTGTTGACGGTGCTGCTCATTAGAAAGAAGGAATTTCGCCTCGCCGCCGTGCCCGCCGCGCTGGCTGTGCTCATCTGGATCATCGGCGCGACGCCTGTGCCGGGCAGGTTGCTCGCCTCACTCGAACGTCCGTGGGTGGGCGTGAAGCGAGCGGACTTGCCGGAGGTCGATGTCATCGTGCTCCTCGGCGGCTATTCCACCCCGTCGCGCGAGGCGGTCGGCGGGCTGCACTTCAATCAAAGCGCCGACCGCGCAGTAACGGCTCTGGAGTTGGTCCGGCTCGGCAAGGCGAAGACACTTGTCATCGGCGGCGGCGCGTTGACGGTCAACGGCGAAGCGTTCGCCGAGGCGGACCTGTTCCGGGAAATCCTGGTCGCGCGGCAGCTCGGCGGGCCGGAGGTCATCAGCCTTGGCGGCTGCAAGAACACGCGGCACGAGGCTGAAAAGGTGGCCAAGCTCGCGCAGGAGCGGGGCTGGAAGCGCGTCCTGCTCGTCACGTCCGCCACGCACATGAAGCGGGCGGCGGCGGTCTTCCGCACGACTACGGAGCTGGAGATCGTGCCAGCGCCGAGTGCCTTCCTCACCAGTGTCAGCATTGTCAGCACCGACATGTTCCACCTCATTCCGCGCTCGAATGGATTTGGCAAGATGGATGGCTTCCTGCACGAGAAGATTGGCTGGTGGGTCTATCGCTGGCGCGGATTGATTTCCGACGAGGCGGCGGTGCGGTGATTTGAGCCCCGCGTCTTTTTCCTTCAAGCCCGGCTTTCGCTCCTCCATGTTTAACCCATGGAATTGTCCGCCGACGAAATCCAACACGCCGTCCGCGCCGAGCTCGCGGAGGACATCGGCACGGGCGATGCGACCACACTCGCCACTGTCTCCGAGTCCGCGACGATGTGTGCCGAGATGGTCGCGCGCGAGCCGCTGGTGCTTGCTGGGCTGGCATTCGCCATGGCCGCCTTCCGTGAACTTGACCCAAATCTCGTTGTCGCCCCGCATGCTGCCGAGGGCACCCGCTGTGCAAAGGGGCAGGTGCTCCTGCGCGTCACCGGCTCGGCCCGCGCCATCCTCACTGCCGAGCGCGTGGCGTTGAACTTTGTGCAACGTCTCTCTGGCATCGCCACGCTCACTGCACAGTTCGTCGAGCAGGTGAACGGCACACAGGCCAAAATCCTCGACACCCGCAAGACCACCCCCGGCTGGCGGCGCTTCGAGAAATACGCCGTGAAATGCGGTGGCGGCAGCAACCACCGCGTTGGCCTCTTCGACCTCGTGCTCATCAAGGACAACCATCTCGCCGCGCTCCGCCACGAGCAGCCCAACGCCATCGCCGCCGCCGTGCAACGCGCCCGCGCGGCGTATCCCGAACTCAAGGTCGAGGTCGAGGCCGACACGCTGGAGCAGGTGCGGCAGGCTCTCGAAGCACGCGCCGACGTCATCCTCCTGGACAACATGAGCCTGCCCGACCTGCGCGCTGCCGTGGCCTTGGTTGGCGAGACCGCGCAGACTGAGGCCAGCGGGGGCGTGCGTCTCGAGAGTGTTCGCGCCATCGCCGGGACCGGCGTCAACTTCATCTCCGTCGGAGCCATCACGCACTCCGCCCGTGCTGTGGACGTCGCGCTCGATTTCGGAAGTTGATGCCCAATCCCAATCCCATGACCGCTGACGCCCAGATCCTCACCGCGATGCGTCGCGCCGGAGTCGGCTCGGTGTCTGGGGCGGACCTCGCGCAGCAGCTCGGCATGAGCCGCGCCGCCGTCTGGGCGCGCATCGAGGAGTTGCGCAAGCTTGGCTACGAAATTACCGCTAACCCCCATCAAGGTTACCGCCTTCTCAGCACGCCCGACGCGCTTCACGCCGATGATTTGCTCGCGCGACTGCCGGACAATCAAATCGTGGGGCGCGACATCCGCGTCTTCGAGGAGACCAACTCCACCAACGACGTGGCCGAGAAGCTCGCGCGAGACGGCGTGAAGGAAGGTGTCGTCGTCTTCGCCGAGGCACAGAAGAAGGGCCGTGGCCGGCTCGGGCGGCATTGGCTTTCACCCGCGAGGAAAGGCCTTTGGTTCTCCGTGCTGCTGCGCCCCGACCTGCGCCCGCAGTCGGCGACGCAGCTCACCGTGGTTGCCGCGACCGCGCTGGCCCGCGCCATCCGCCGGCAGACGAATCTCACGCCGGAAATCAAGTGGCCGAATGACATTCTCCTGCGCGGCAAGAAGGTCGCCGGCATCCTCACGGAACTTAGCGCCGAGCTGGACCACATCAAGTTTGTCATCATCGGCATTGGCGTGGATGTGAACCTGACGAGCACCGACCTGCCGCCGGACTTGCGCAAGATTGCCACCTCCCTGCGCATCGAGAGCGGCCAACCCGTGGCTCGCCCCGACCTCGCCGCCGCCATCCTGCGCGAGTTGGACGCCGACTACGCGCGTTTGCGGGCTGGGCAGTTTGAGGCGCTGGCGGACGAGTGGGTGGCGCAATGCACCACCATCGGCCGCAGCGTGACCATCCGCATCGGCGACCGCGTGCAACGCGGCGTGGCCGAATCACTCGACGCCGAAGGCGCGCTGCTTCTGCGCACGCAGCACGGGCGTTTGGAGCGCATCCTCGGTGGTGACGTGACGGTGGAGAAATCATGAGCCGCGCCATCTTCTTATGATTCTCCTCCTCGACATCGGCAACACGCACACGCACCTCGGCCTTGCGGACGAACACGGCGTGCAAAAGCAGGCGAACATCAAAACTGCGCTGTGGGCGACGGACACCGCTTCCGCTCCGCTCCGCCGCTTCGTCGGCAAGGCGGCGATTGAAGGCGTGGCCTTGTGCAGCGTGGTCCCTGCGGTCACGGGCAGGGCCGTGGCATTGGCGAAGCAAGCCTTCGCCGTCGCCGCACTGGAGCTGACCCCGCGCACCATCGCGGGCGTGGGCATCAATTATCCCCAGCCCAAACGCATCGGCCCGGACCGCTTGGCGAACGCCGTCGCGCTGAGGCACCACTTCGGCGCGCCCTCGGTGGCCGTGGCGTTCGGCACCGCGCTCGCGTTCGACGTGGTGGATAGGCACGGCGATTACGTCGGCGGCATCATCGCGCCGGGGCTGGCGGCGATGACGGACTACCTGCACGACAAGACCGCGCTCTTGCCCCGCATCACGATTCGCGAGACGAGTTCCGTCATCGGCAAGAGCACGCGCGAGGCGATGCTCATCGGCGCGGTGCATGGCTACCGCGGGCTGGTGCGGGAGTTGATAATGGAGCTCAAGCGCGAGTTGAAGTGCCGCCACCTGCCCGTGGTCGCGACCGGCGGCTACGCGGAGTTGATGGCCTCCAAGCTGCCGGAGATCACCGCCGTGGAGCCGAACCTCACTCTGGAAGGGCTGCGTCTGGTCTGGCTGTCGAACAATCTTGCCACGATCCCCGCCAGCCGGAGAATCCACACCTCATGAACCGCATCACCGCCCGCTTCGCCCGGCTCAAGCAGGACGCCCAGAAGGCCCTCGTCGTTTACATCGGCGCGGGCGACCCCCATCTCGAGGCCACGCGCCAGCTCGCGCTCGCCTTCGACCGCGCGGGTGTGGACATCCTCGAGCTTGGCGTCCCCTTCAGCGACCCGTTGGCGGACGGCCTGGTGAACCAGCTCGCCGCCCAGCGCGGCCTGGAGAGCGGCACCACGCCGCCGAAGCTCCTCGCGACCATCGCCGCGATTCGCCGCGAGTCGGAGATTCCCATTGTCCTCTACGTCTACTTCAACCTCCTGCACCGCTGCGGCGTGAAGAAGTTCATCGCCGACGCCGCCAACGCAGGCGTGGACGGACTGCTCGTGCTCGACCTGCCGCCCGAGGAAGCCGACACCTACGAGCAGTTGATGCGCAACGCCGGCCTCTGCGCCATCTGGCTCGTCGCGCCCACCACGCCGGACGAACGCATCGCCACCATCGTCCAGCGCGGCACCGGCTTCATCTACTATATCTCCCGCGAAGGGGTGACCGGGATGCAGACCAGCGTGGCGGGCAACCTGGCCGAACGCGTCGCGCTCATCCGCCAGCACACGGCGCTGCCCATCGCCGTGGGTTTCGGCATCTCCAATCCTGAGCAGGCGCGACAAGTCGCTTCCGCCGCAGACGGCGCTGTCGTGGGCAGCGCGGTGGTGAACCAGATCGCG
Organism: Pedosphaera sp.; assembly: GCA_009695395.1. GTDB lineage: Bacteria > Verrucomicrobiota > Verrucomicrobiia > Limisphaerales > SXTU01 > SXTU01. Next base: position 6,149 of record SIBB01000047.1, read on the forward strand.
CAGCTCGGCAAATCGCCTCACTTGGTGCCTCGTCTGGAGGCGTTTGTGAAGTCGTTGGCTGATGGAGTGAAGGGACGGTAGGGCGCGTCTGCCCCCAGCGCGCCCCTGGACTGTTCGATTGCGCAACCGGCGCGCTGGGAAAGACGCGCCCTGCCAGCGGCACTTTTCCGCGTGCCTTCACCGCCGTCCGTTCCTATCTTCCCACCCACTTTTATGGCGACACTCAAACCCTTCCCCGCCCTCCGGCCGCAGCCCGAGCTTGCCGCGCGCATCTGCGAACTGCCCTACGACGTGATGTCCTCCGATGAGGCACGCGCGATGGCCGAGGGCAACGCTCTCTCGTTCCTCCATGTCTCGAAGCCCGAGATTGATTTGCCGCCGGGAACCGACCTCTACTCGCCCGCCGTGTATGCGAAGGGGAAGGAGAACTTCGCCAAGCTCATTGCCGATGGGGCTCTCGTCCTAGACAGCCAGCCCTGCTTCTATCTCTATCGGCAAGTCATGGGCGGCCATGCGCAGGTTGGTCTCGTCGCCGCTGCGAGCTGTCAGGAATACCTCGACGGCATCATCAAGAAACACGAGTTCACGCGGCCCGACAAAGAGGACGACCGCGTCCGCCACATTGAGGCGCTCAACTCCCAGACCGGGCCCGTCTTCCTCACCTACAAGGCCGTCGCGGCGATGGATGAGTTCGTCGCGAAGAAAACCGCCACGACGCCAGACGTGGACTTCACCGGCAAGGACGGCGTGCGCCACACCTCGTGGAGCGTGCGGGACGCAGCGGAGATCACCTTCATCGAAGGACAGTTCGCGCAGATTCCCTTCCTCTACATCGCGGACGGACATCATCGCAGCGCGGCGGCGGGCCGCGTCTTCACGGCGCGGGCAGGGCAGGGGTGCAGCGGCGGTTTTCTCACCGTCACCTTCCCGCACAACCAGATGCAAATCCTGCCCTACAACCGGGTGCTGAAAACTTTGAACGGCCTCACGCCGGAGGCCTTGCTCGCCAAGCTCGGCACCCTCTTCACCCTCAGCCAACCGGGCACGCCCAAGCCCACACGCAAGCACGAGTTCGGTTTCTACCTCGGCGGGCAATGGCGCACGCTGCACGTCCGCCCCGAGTTCACCGCCACCAGCGATCCCATCGAACGCCTCGACGTGACGCTCCTGCAAAAACTCGTCCTCGATCCCATGTTCGGCATCACCGACCCACGCACGAGCAAGCAGATCAACTTCGTCGGCGGCATCCGCGGCACAGCGGAGCTGGAGAAGTTGGTGAACAGCGGGGAATACGCCTGCGCGTTCAGCATGTTCCCGACGAGCATCGTGGACCTGATGGAAATTGCCGACGCCGGGGGCATCATGCCGCCGAAGAGCACATGGTTTGAGCCTAAGCTGCGCGACGCGATGTTCTGCCACCAGATTTGAGCGCGTGACTCCGCAGGCGGCTTCAGAGAGGCGGTTTTGAAGTCGAACTGAACATGGTGAAGTCAACCCCCGCTGGGATTTGATTCCTATGTTGAACATCTTCGGCTCCTCTTCCGGTAAGCTCTGCGATGGCGTTTCCCGCCGGGACTTTCTGCGCGTCGGCGCGCTGGGCATGGGCGGGCTGGCGCTGCCGCAGTTGCTGGAGGCCGAGGCGCTGGCGGGGATTGGCAAGTCGCACAAGGCGGTCATCATGATTTACTTGGTCGGCGCGCCGCCGCATCAGGACATGTTCGACCTGAAGATGAACGCGCCCAGCGAGGTGCGCGGCCCGTTCCGGCCCATCAAGACCAACGTCCCCGGCATCGAGATTTGCGAGCACCTGCCGCGCTTGGCCCGCATCATGGACAAGCTGGTGCCCATCCGCTCCATGTATGGCTCGCCTGACGGGGACCATGACTCTTTCATCTGCTACACGGGGCGGCACAAGCGCATGCAGCCGCCCGGCGGTTGGCCGGCCATCGGTTCGGTGGTGTCGAAGTTTCAAGGGTCGGTGGACAAGGCGGTCCCGCCGTTTGTCGGGTTGGCTCCGAAGTCGGGGCATCCTCCCTACGGCTCGCCCGGATTGCCCGGCTGCCTCGGCGTGCCGATGGCGGCGTTCCGTCCGGCGGGCGAAGGGATGAGCGATCTCACGCTGAACGAGATTTCCCCAGAACGGCTGAATGACCGGAAGGCGCTGCTCGCGTCCTTCGACCACTTCCGCCGCGACGTGGACAACAGCGGCGTGGTCGCCGGCCTCGACGCCTTTCAGCAACGCGCGCTCGGGATGCTGACTTCCAGCAAGCTGGCGGACGCGCTCGACCTCTCGACGGAGAGCGCGAGGACGCGGGAGCTTTACGGCAAGGGCTTCACTGGCAACTACGGCGACGGCGCGCCCCGGAACATGGAGCACTTCCTCATGGCCCGCCGACTCGTGGAGGCCGGCGCGCGTGTGGTGACGCTGAACTTCGGGCGCTGGGACTTTCACTCGGACAACTTCAACGAGGCGAAGAACACGCACCTGCCTTACTTCGACCAAGGCATGGCCGCGCTCGTGCAGGACTTGCACGACCGGGGCATGGACAAGGATGTGGCGGTGGTGGCGTGGGGTGAGTTCGGGCGGACGCCCATCATCAACAAGGAGGCGGGCCGCGACCACTGGCCGCAGGTGGGCGGCGGATTGCTCGCGGGCGGCGGCTTCCGCACCGGGCAAATCATCGGGGCGACGGACCGGTTGGGCGGGGAGATTGCCGAGCGTGGCGTCCACTTCGGCGAGGTCTTTGCGTCGCTCTACCACCACCTCGGGCTGGACCCGCACCAGACCACCTTCACCGACCTCGCCGGTCGTCCGCACCCGCTGGTGGACTACAAGCATGAGGTGATGAAGGAGTTGGTTTGAGTCAAGGATGAGGTGGTTTTTCCAAAACGCATCTTGACCCTTCGACTCCACTCGCTAGCTTCGCCCTCCGTTAGCCAACACACATTTATGAGCACTGAAAACACCTCCCTCGGCTCCGGCGCGTCGCGTCGCGAGTTCCTCAAGTCCGCCACCGCCGCCACAGCGGTGGTTGCTGCCACGGGCATCGTCAAGACGCCGGTCTATGGCCAGAACCAAGCGCCGTCCGCGAACGTCCTCGGCGCGAACAGCCGCATCAACATCGGCCACATCGGCGTCGGCGGCCAAGGCATGGCGCACGTCAGCCAGATGAAGCCTAAGCACGGCGACAACAACACCCAGTCCGTCGCCGTCTGCGACGTGTCGAAGCATCGGCAGGAGTCTGCGAAGGCCAAGATTTTGGACGGCAACGCCGGCGCGAAGGTGGACACTTACGGCGACTACCGGAAGCTCCTTGAGCGAAAGGACATTGACGTCATCGTCTGCGCCACTGTGGACCACTGGCACACGAAGGTTTCCGTGGACGCGCTCAAGGCAGGCAAGCACGTCTATGTCGAGAAACCGATGACCCGCTACCTCGGCGAGGCGTTCGAGATTTACGACGCCGTCCAGAGCACGAAGAAGATTCTCCAGGTCGGCTCACAGGGCTGCTCGGACATGAAGTGGCACGAGGCCGCGCGGCTCATCAAGGCCGGCAAGATTGGCCCCATCGTCATGTCGCAAGGCTCCTACATGCGCAACAGCCCCAAGGGTGAATGGAACTACGCCATCCAGCCGTGGAGCTCCGAGACCGACACCGATTGGAAGCAGTGGATGGGCCCGGTGAAGAAGCAGATTCCCTTCAGCGCTGACCACTACTTCCGCTGGCGCAAATACTATCCCTATTGCGCCGGCCTGTTGGGCGACCTCTTCCCGCACAAGCTGCATCCCTACATGCTCGCCACCGGCAACCCCGAGTTCCCGACGCGCGTCGCGGCGGTGGGCAGCAAGAAGTTCAACACGGACGAAAAGACGCCGGGCACGCCCCCGCGCGACGTGCCGGAAATCATCCAGCTCATCGCCGAGTTTCCGAGCGGCTACGTGATGCACATCACCAGCAGCACGGTGAACGAGGTCGGCACGCAGGAGATGATTCGCGGCCACAAGGCCACGCTCACGATGGCCGGCAACAAGGTCGAACTGACCCCGGGCCGTCCCTTCACCGAGGAAATTGATGCCTACACCAGCCCGGCGTTCCCCGGCGAGACGCTGGCCGCGCACCATAAGAACTGGTTCGACAGCATCCGCGCCAACAAGCAGCCCAACGCGGGCGTGGACCTCGCGCTCAAGGTGCAGACCGTCATCTCGCTGGCCGAGATGTCCGACCGCCTCGGCGTCATGTGCAACTTCGACCCGAAGACGCGCAAGGTCACCGACGGCGCGGGCAAGGAAATCAAGGCGCTCACCTACGGCAGCCTCCCGCTGTCCTGAGCGAGGAAACTAACCCTCTCACGAACCGGCCTCGCGGCAACGCGGGGCCGGTTTTTTATAAGGAGGGCAGGAAGGCAGGAGAAAGACGGGGAAGTCGCACGCGGTTCTTCTCTCCTTATAAATCCCTTCCTGAATCGGTGTTTCATCCGGGTTCCATCCGTGGCTAAAATGCTGTCGCCATGACCACCGTCATCCTCGCCCGTCACGCGATGGCCACGCGGTTTGAACTCGTCTTGCACGGCGGGGACGAGGCGGCCTTGCGCTCGGCAGGCGAGGAGGCGCTGGATGAAATCACCCGGTTGGAGGACGACCTCAGTTACTTCCGCGCGACCAGCCAGATTTACCGGCTGAACCAGGAGGCTGCGCACCAAGCCGTGCGCGTCACGCCGTGGCTCTTCCGCCTGCTGCAACACGCTCGCCGGCTCACTGAGGAAACCGGCGGCACCTTTGATATCACCGTCGCGCCGCTCATGCGCTGCTGGGGCTTCTACACGCGCGAAGGGCGGGTGCCCGAGCCGGCCGCGCTCGCGGAAGCCCGGGCTTGCGTGGGGATGAAACTGGTGGAGTTGAACGCTGCGGACAGCACCGTCCGCTTCGCGCGCCCCGGTGTGCAGCTCGACCTCGGCTCCATCGGCAAAGGCTACGCCGTCGAGCGCGCGGGCGAACTGCTGCGCGAGGCGGGCGTGACCAGCGCGCTGCTGCACGGCGGCACGAGCACGGTGCTGGCGATTGGCGCACCGCCCGATACGGATGGTTGGAAAATTGCGCTGGAACATCCGGCGAATCTGCAAGCCTCGCAGGAGCACACGGGCGGCGTGCTGTTGCCGCTGGCGACAGTGAGGTTGCGTGACGAATCGCTTTCCGTCTCCGCCGTCTGGGGCAAGTCCTTTACCGCTGCAGACAAGAGCTACGGCCACGTCATTGACCCGCGCACCGGTCAACCGACGGAAGGAGCGTTGCTCGCTGCCATCGTCCTGCCTTCCGCCACCGAGAGCGATGCGCTCTCCACCATGCTGCTCACGCTGGGGCCTGACTGCCTGGACCGAGTGTTGGGGCTAGGCGTGGGCATGCGTGCGCTGGTGGCGGGGAGCGGAACTGAACGGAGGGCACTCCGAGTCGAATCGCGGGGCTTCGAGCTGCCGGATCGCTGAAGAAAAACAAAAAGCGCCGGCCCAAGGCCGGCGCTTCGTGAAGTTATTGAGACCCGGGTTTACGCGGCCACCACCGGGCCACCGGCAGGCGGCGGCGGACGGAGACTGAGTTCCTCGGTGTCGATGAAACCCTGCAACTGACGGAGACGGGTCGGGTGGCGCATCTTGCGCAGCGCCTTGGCCTCGATCTGGCGGATGCGCTCGCGCGTGACCTTGAACTGCTTGCCGACCTCTTCAAGCGTGCGACTGTAGCCGTCGGCGAGGCCGAAGCGTAGCTCGAGCACCCGGCGTTCGCGTTCCGTGAGTGAGTCGAGCACGTCGGCCAGCTTGTCCTTGAGCAGCGCGTAGCTGGTCATGTCGGAGGGGTTCTCGGCGGACTTGTCCTCGATGAAGTCACCGAAGTTCGTGTCTTCGCTGTCGCCGACGGGGGACTGCAAGCTGATGGGCTGCTGGGCCATCTTCATGATGGCGCGCACGCGCTCCACGGGCATCTGCATCTCGTCGGCGATCTCCTCGGGCGTCGACTCGCGGCCGAAGTCCTGCACGAGCTGCTTCTGCACGCGCATGAGTTTGTTAATCGTCTCGATCATGTGCACCGGGATGCGGATGGTGCGGGCCTGATCGGCGATGGACCGGGTGATGGCCTGGCGGATCCACCACGTCGCGTAGGTCGAGAACTTGTAGCCGCGGCGATACTCGAACTTCTCGACCGCCTTCATCAGGCCCATGTTGCCTTCCTGAATCAGGTCGAGGAACGAGAGGCCGCGGTTGGTGTATTTCTTCGCGATGGAGATGACGAGGCGGAGGTTGGCCTCGACCATCTCGGTCTTGGCCTGAAGGGCCTTCGCCGAGAAATGCAGGAGTTGCTTGTAGGCGATGAGGTAGTCCGCGTAGGGCATCCGAACGAACTCTTCCAATGCCTTGATCTTCTTGCGTTCGCCATCGGCGATGGACTGCGTCTGGGCAGACTTGCGGTGCGACTCGACCTCCTCGATGGCGCGCAGGCTCACCTGGATTTTGTCGTGGATGTTTTCGGCGACGAGTGCCATTTCCTCGATGACCTTCTGCTTGTAGAAGAACTTCGGGAACGCCCGCTGGAGCTTCTCGTCGGTCTTCTTGAAGGCGGCGTGCTCCTTGTCCTTCTTTGCCTTGTTCGGAGCGTGCTGCCACGCGGCGTAGTGTTCGTCCACCGTCTGGTCCTGCCCGCGGACTTCCTTCACCAGCTTGCGCAGGGCCTTGAGGTGGTTTTCCCGGCTCTCGATTTTCTTGTCGATGATGACGCGGTCGAAGCGCTCCTTGGGCGGCTCGGAGATGAGCTTCTCGGCGAGCGCGATGTGCTCTTTGCCGGAAAACCCGAAGCTGTAGATGATGCGCTTGACCTCGTTCTCGGCATCCTCGATGCGCTTGGAGATTTCGACTTCCTGCTCGCGGGTCAGCAGCTGCACCTGCCCCATCTGCTTGAGATACATGCGAACCGGGTCGTCCAAGATGTCGAGCCGGTTCTTGTCTTCCGGCTCCTCCTCCGGCTCGGGCTGCTTGACGCGGTCCACCTCGGCCTGATCCACGATCTCGATCTCGAGGTTGCGGAGCTTGCTGTAAATCTCGTCCAGGTCATTCGGCGTGACGATGCTGTCGGGCAACGCGTCGTTGATGTCGCCGTAGGTGAGATACCCCTGCTCTTGGGCGAGGCGCACCAACTCCTTGACCTTCTCAGTCAAATCCACCCCGGCCAGGCTCTTGAAGGGCTCGGTGATTGCCGTAACGCCGGCAACGTTTTCGCCTGCCGGAACCGGTTTGATGCCTGCCCGTGGGACGGTGGAAACTACGGGTTTGGCTGGCAATGACTTG